>DASUBK010000396.1:0-13335 GCA_035763305.1 Terriglobales bacterium
CACATTCGCGGGAAGTGCCTTGCCGCCCCAGCCCTCGCCGCCGAGGACAAATGACAGTTCCGGGGCCAATTCGGCCGCCCGCAGGAAGAAATCTTCCACCCGCCTCTCGCGGTCGGGAAGGCGATTGCCGATGAAGGCCAGGTCGCAGGCGAGCGACGGATCGGGAGGCACCGGGTGATGCGTTGCCGGATCCAGCGCGTTGTAGATGGGATGACAGTTGCGCGCGCCGAGGCGCAGATAGTGCTCAACCACAGGCTGGCCGCCGCCGTAGGTAAAGATGAAGTCGTACTCCGGGATCAGAGCGCGGAAGGGATCATCCGGATGGTTCTCGACCCGCGCCAGCGTGGCGGGCGCATCCACATCCCAGAAGGCCGCGCGCGTGCGCGCCGAGCGGCAGCGAAGGATGCTCGCCTCCAGCAAATCGTCGTCGGCGCCCACGCCGCTGTGCTTGATGACCAGGTCGGCGGAGCAGGCCTTGCTCAGCAGCCGGTCGAGATCGCGCGGCGTGTCATAGACGATCAAGGTGGCGTAGTCGATGGTGACGTCGTCGCGGTTCTTCTGGCGGTCGTAGATGTCAGGCTCGGCGAAGGTGACGTGGTGGCCGAGCGCGGCCAGGTTCTTATAGATGCCGCGATAATACGTCGCCGCGCCGTTCCAGTACGACGAAGTGATGCTGGAGCCAAAGACGAAGATATTCATACTTTGTTCTTAGTTCTTCGTTCTTGGTTGTCGTGTTCTCAACGTGCGCGAAGAACGAACAACGAAGAACCAAGAACGGCTTTTACGCTGCCGCGTGTGCCACGCCGCTGCAGATCTCGACCAGTTGCTGCGCGCGATGCATGCAGGTATGGCGCCGGCGTATGGTTTCCAGGCCGCTGGCCGCCAGTTGCTCGCGCGCGGCGGCATCGTTCAACAGGTGTTGCAGTTCCGCCTTCATCGCGCGGCCGTCGGGCACGCACACGTAGTCGTGGCCGGCGCGGAACAGGCCTTCGGCGTCATCCCACGGAGAGCACACCAAGGGCGCGCCGCAGGCCAGGGCTTCGAAGACGCGAATGGTCGGAATACCCGCCAGGCCGTTGGCGTACTGCCGCCGCGGAACATGGAGGGCGATGCGGCTCTCCGCGTACGCGTACGGCGCCTGCAGGTTCGGCAGGTAACCGCGATACTCGATTCCGGCGCGCGACAGCCGCTCGATCGCCGGCTGCGGATAGCGGACACCATAAACCGCCGTCTTCCGCTCCGGCAGAGCTTCGGCGGGCCCGATCAGGAATTCCTCCAGCTCCCGCGTTCGCTCCTCGTCGCCCCAGTTGCCAATCCAGGTAATGTCGACTTTCTTCGCCGAGCGCAACGGGCGGAAGTACTCCACATCCGCTGCCTCATGCATGGTCCAGACGTTGGGCACGCCGAAGCCATCCTGGTAAATCTTGCGGATGGCCTCGCCGAAAGCCAGCACGCCGTCGAACAAGTCGAGGCGAAAGCGCAGGATCTCGCCCGCGCTGGAGTAGGCGCGGTGATGCGTGTCGTGAAACAGCGCCATGAAGCCGAGCTGCTGTTTCAGCTTGAGGATGGTGTTGACGATCTCCGGCTCGTTCCACTCGTGCAGGATGACCACGTCGGCGTGGCGCAGGTTCTCCCGCGCAAACGATTCGAAGCTGGAATCGTTGTTGTAGAAGTGGATGTCGAGGTCGGGGTATACGCGGCGAAACTCGTCAATGGCGTCGATCGCGCGCTCGCCCTCCTGCTTCACCAGGTTGGACAGCGACCACGATCCCAGTTGCTCGTAGCAGCGAACCGGGTGGCCCAGGCGCTTCAGGGCGCGGGCCAGACCGCGCAGGAAATGGGCGTTGCCATGGTTCCAGTCCGATACCCAGGAATGCGCAAAGTAGTGGATATTGAGCGATGCGCTCATGCCACAGCGGCTCCCGCCTGCACCAGCGATTGGTACAGGTTCATGTAGTCGTCCACCATGCGCTCGGCGGTAAAGCGGCTGCGGGCGCGATGGTAAGCAAGGTTGGCGTACGTTAAGCGCAGCTCGCGATCCCCGTGCAGTCGCTCAATTTGCCGCGCCAGGTCGGCGGAATCGTTGTAGCGGAAGTAGCAGGCGGTCTCGCCCCAGATCTCGTGGAAGCTGGGGATGTCGTTGGCGACGATGGCGCAACGCGACAACGCCGCCTCCACCGGCGCCAGTCCGAAGGGCTCGTAGCGCGAGGTCGCGGCGTAGATGGAGGCGCGGCCGTAGAGTTGCACCAGTTGCGCCTCCGACTGCGGCCCGCGAAACTCGATCTTCCGGCGCCCGGGGTTCAGAGCGGCAGCGCCTCCGCGCAACGTGCTGTCCGGGTGCTGATCGTTGCCGGCGATGCACACCGCAATGCGATGGTCGTGATCGGTGAGAAGGGAAATCTGCTTGCCGCCGTCCCAGCGCCGGCCGACCGCCACCACCATCTCTTCCTTGGTGCAGTGCGGGTTGAAGAATCCGGGGTTCCGCCCGTTATAGATGACCGCCGATTGCGCCGGCCGCGTGTAGTACGCCGGAACGTTTTCCAGCATGCAGCGCGAGGGCGCGACCACCGCCTGCGCGTTGGAGATGCCCCGCGTGACGGTGTCGCGATACCAGCGCAGCCAGCGTGTCTCGCGCGGCTCCTCGCCATGCACCGCGACCCACCAGCTGACCACATCGCTGTGCGCGACCACCACCTTCGGCACCTCCACCGGCAGCGCCCCATAGGCGTACTGGTTGAGGTGCAGCAGGTCGGGCTTGGTGTCGCGGATCACGCCCAGCAGGAAATCCGAGGAGGCCTCGAGGTCTTCCTCCGCCTCCTGCATCCACTCCAGCCGAAAGGCGGTGGGTCGGTAATCGACGCCGCGCAGCCCGTCAAGCCAGTCGGCCTGCGCCGCGGCAGGAATCTCCCCGAAGCTGACCAGCGTGACGCGCGCGCCACGCCGCACCAACCCGGTCACCAGTTCTCGCGTGTAAGTCCAGACCCCGCCGACCGTGTCGGCGGTGACTAGCACGTGCATTCAAGGTCCTCGATGGGCACCGGTTTCTGTTCCTGGATGTCGCTGTAGCCCTTGTCGGAGAACGTCGACGTGTAATAGTGATGCGCGCGTTCCCACGCCTGGTCGTCGGGCGCTCCGAACAACTGCGTGTACAGCGGCGTGCCGGGAAAAGGAAACATGGGAACCGGCTCGCTCACCCACACGCCGTTGGCCTTCAAATTTGCCTGCCAGCGGCGGATCTCACCTTTGTCATCGTGCGGGGTGAGGATCAGGTTCGCCTGCACCCAAGGAATCCGCTGGCGCGCGTAAATCAACAGCTCCGACAGCCGCTCCGTGCTCATGCGGCAGTTCTTGTTCAGTTCATCGCGGCCCTCGTCCGTGATGGACTCGATGCCGCACTCCATGGAGATGGTATGGGCCCGGCCGAGGAGGTCGAGCGTCTCCTCGTCCCACAGATCGATCCTGCTCTGGAATCCGATGTTGACTTGGCGCTCGGCGATGCCTTCCAGCAGCTTGCGAACGTTTTTCCCGACCCCAAAAATCTCGTCGATGAAGTAGATGTAATCCACCCCGCGGGCCACCACGCGGTCGATTTCCTGCAGGACTTCCTCCACCTCGCGTTCCCGGAACTTATTGCGAAATAAAGTCTTATTGCAGAAATTGCAGGACCAGGGACAGCCCCGGGCGAACTCCAGTTCGGCCCCGTGCCCATCGCCGTAGAAGACGTGGTGCCGGTGCTTGTGCCGCTCGACGTTGTAATTGTGGAAGTCGAGCGCGTGCAGGGTCTTCATGTCCACCACGCCCAGCGTCGGGCTGAGTTGGAGTCCGCTCTCGTCGCGGAAGCAGCACCCTTCAATGTCCTTCCACGGCTGGTCCCCCAGTTGCGCCAGGCCGAGATCGGCCTCGCCGCGAAAGGCGACGTCCACATTCATCTTCCGCATCGCCGCCGCGGGCGTCGCCGAGGTATGTGGACCGATAGCGACTTTGACCGCCTTGCCGTTGCCCAGGCCTGCGAACCACTCCTTGGGAACGCGTACCTCGGGAGGCGGGCAGCGCCAGAACAGGTACGAGGGCGCCGTCGGAATCACGATGAAGTCTGGCCCAAACGCGCTGACCTGGCGGCCCGCTTCTTCGATGGTCAGAGCGTCGTTCTGAGCGTCCACCAACAGCGGTTCGTGGCCGGCCTCGCGGATCTTGTCGAAGGCGAACAGCAGCTCCAGCGGGTAGTGCGCGTCCTGGCAGCCGAAGTAGGTGGAGCCCTTGAAGTCCCAGTTGGGGTTGACCAGCGCGTATTTCATGCGGCCCCCGGAAGTTCCTGCCAGCCGGCGGCGGGCACGCGCTCGTCGGCGGCGGGAATGGCGGGCACAAAGAGGTCGCGGTTGCGTTTCCACCAGTCGTGGATGCGCTCCAGCGTCTGGCGCACGCTGATCTCCGGCTCCCATCCTGTGTGCTGCCGCAGCTTGGAGGAATCGGTGACGTACACCAGTTGATCGCCCGGACGCGGCGGCTGCAACTGGTAACGCAGCTTGCGGCCGGTCATTTTTTCGATTTCCGCGATCAGTTCCAGCAGCGAGACGGTGTTCTGCTCGCCGCCGCCGATGTTGTAGACCTGCCCGCGGGTGGTTTCGACGTTGGCGCGCACCGCCTCGAAGGCGCGCAGCAGATCGTCCACGCACAGCACGTCGCGCACCTGGCGGCCATCGCCGTAAATCACCAGTGGCGCCTGCTGCAGCGCGCTGTACAGGAAGTGCGCCACCCAGCCCTGGTCCTCGTTGCCGAACTGGCGCGCGCCGGCGATGCACGACATGCGGAACACCACGCTGGGTATGCCGTAAATGCGCGAGTAGTCGTGTACGTACTGGTCGGCGGCTCCCTTGGAGCACCCGTAGGGAGAGTGGAAATCGAGCGGCTGCGTCTCCGCCACGCCGCGAATGGATTCGTAGCCGTAGCGTGTAGCCCCGGAAATTACGCGGTGCTCCGGCATCTCGCCATACACCTTGTTGGTGGAGGTGAAGAGCAGGAACGGCCGGCGTCCCACCTTGCGTACCGCCTCCAGAATGTTGAACGTTCCGGCAAGATTGATGTCGAAGTCGAAGCGCGGCTCGGCGACCGATGTCGTGACCGCCACCTGCGCCGCGAATTGATACACCTCGGTGGCGTGGCGCACGGCGCGCTCCACCATGGCGTAGTCGCGGATGTCACCCACCGTGATCTGCAGGCGGCCGGAGTTGCCGGCGGCTTTCTGCAGCGACGTCAGGTTGTGCCGCACCCCCGGCCGGGAGAGGTTGTCGAATACGTGTACCTTGGCGTCCGTCGCTTGCAGCAGGCGATGCGCCCAGTTGGAGCCGATGAACCCGGCTCCTCCAAAGATCACGACGGACCGGAACTGTTCCACTTTCTTCATTTCCTCATCTCCAGCACGGCGCCCTCAGGCGGTCAGCCCGTAAGCGTCGAGCTGCTGCGCAGCCTCCGCGACGCGGTCTTCAGCGGTCTGCTCCCTCAGCCACTGCACCAGTTCGCGGATGCCCTCAGCGAAGCGGACCTTGGGTTGGTACCCGAGCACCCGCTCGGCGGCGGAGATATCCGCAAAACAATGGCGGATGTCCCCCGCGCGGTACCGGCCGGTAATGTCCGCGGGAATTTTGCTGCCCAGCGCGGTCGCAAGGACGGTGGCAACCTGCTGGATGGTGACCGGCTCTCCCGAGCCGACATTGAGCGCCATACCATTGGCTTCGTCACGTTCCATGGCCAGGATGTTGGCCTGCACAACATCGTGGACACTGACGAAATCGCGGCGCTGGCGTCCATCCTCGAATACCAGCGGCGCCCGTTGATTCAGAAGGCGCGAGGCGAAGATCGCCGCCACGCCCGTATACGGGTTCGACAGCGCCTGCCGGGTCCCGTAGATGTTGAAGTAGCGCAGCGCCACCGTCGGCAGTCCGTACGTCCTGCCGAACAGCAGCACCATCTCCTCCTGGTCTTTCTTGGAGAGCGCGTAGATGGAGGTCGCCTGCAGCGGCTTGCTCTCGTCGGTCGCGACCGGAGCCAGCACGCTGCGGCAATTCGGGCAAAGCGTTTCCCACTGCTTCTGCTTCAGTTGCGCGTTGTCGCGCGGCGGCGGGGCCACGTCGGCGCAGCTCTCGCAGCGGTATTTGCCCTCGCCGTAAATCGACATCGACGACGCGACCACCAGCTTCTGGATGGGAATCTTGGTGTCGAGCAGCACCTGCAGCAGGTTCGCCGTGCCCTGGGTATTGACGCCCATGTAGTGCGTGATCTCGTACATGGACTGCCCCACGCCGACCGCCGCCGCCAGGTGGAAGATGACATCCACACCGCGGACCGCGTCGCGTACCGCCTCGCTATCGCGCATGTCCCCGCGTACGAACTCCACTTCGCGGACGAGGTACTCGGGCATGCCGCCGGGATGGACCTGCGGGCTGAGACTGTCGAAGATGCGAACGGAATCGCCGCGCTTCACCAGGGCGTCCGCCAGGTGCGATCCGAGGAAGCCCGCCCCGCCGGTGATCAGGATTTTGCGTGCCATCACTGGTTGGCTCCCACTTCCACCCGCTCCGTACGGGGTTGTGCGCCGGTGGAGCCGGCGGGAGCGTAGCGTCGCACCGCCCACACGGCGAAATCGGCGAAATCCTCGGCCCGCTTCGGCGGGCTGGTGTAATGCGGAACCACGCCCAGGTGCTCGGGCGTGAAACACAGGGTCATGGTGGTGTCGAATTCTGCCAGTGCCCCCATCTGCCGGTCGAACCAGGCTTCGGCGTTCGGTCGGAACGAATCGGCCCAGCTCACTCCGGTGCGCAGGTAGCGAATGCCCAGCTTGCGCAGCCACTCCACGCCCAGGTCGAGGCGGTGATCCTCGTAGTGAAACCACTGGCAGATGCCCATGCCGTGGGGAACGTGGTCAATGGCCGGCTTGGCGCTGCCGTCCTCGCGAATCAGCCCCATGTAGTAATGCCGGTAATACGAACTGCCTTCGGATTCCTTGTGGCGCGTGGTCGCCGTCCAGGTGGCCGGCAGGTCAAAGAGGCTGTACCAGTGCACCCGCTCCACCAGCGGCAGCAGCAGTTCGGCCGAGCGCTGCAGGCCAAAGACCTGCACCTCCTCGGCGCCGAACGACGAGGCGCCCACCTCGGAGACCCACACCGGCTTGTTGGTCACCGCACGGACCTCCTCGATCTTCTTGGGCCACTCGTGAATGCTCCAGTGGTTCCAGTCGAGGGGAAACCCATGGACCGCGACTACGTCCACCGCGTCCAGCACCCCGTGCGATGCCATCAGGCGCAGGAAATGCGGATCGATGGGCGAGATTCCGCCCAGCACGATGGGCAACTCGGGATTCACCTCGCGGATCGCCCGCGCCGCTGCGATGGTCATTTCCGCGAACATCTTCCACTCCGGATCGACCTTAAAGTCCCAGTGGGAAAGATTGTTCGGCTCGTTCCATAACATCACCGCTTCGACCATGCCGTTCGGTCCTCTCTCCTCGGTGGGTTGGCTTACAACGTTCCTTCCAGTTCGCGTTCCAGCACGTACTGCCCGTCCCGCATTACGTCCCTCGGCAGGCAAATCCAGGTTTCCGGTTCCGGGTGTTCCGCGATCTCCAGGCCGGAGCTGCGCAGCATGCCTTCGGCCGCCCCGGCATTGGGGATCCACCAGTTGGTGGGATCGTCCGCGTAGCGCTGCTCAATGAAGTACATGCGGGGAAAATCCGCGTCCTCGAAGATTTTCTTGTTCCAGAAGTGGTAGTTCTGGTCCCAGGGGCGACTCTGTTCCGAGCCGCGGATCATGGTCTGGAAGATGAGCTTGCCCCCGACCTTCTGCACCACCTTGTCCAGCGCATACAGCGGGTAGCGCAGGTGGTAAAACACGCCCATGAAGAACACATAGTCGAATTGCCCGGGCAGTTGGTCCACGTTGTAGACCGACGTCTTCTGGAATTCGATCTCCAGCCCCAGCGTTTCGGCGGCGAATCGCGCCTGGTTCAGGTAGCGGTCGTCCACGTCGATGCCGAGAACCCGTGCCGCCCCCCGGCGCTTCATCTGGATCGAGTAGAAGCCGCCGTTGCACCCGATATCCAGCACACTGGCGCCGCGCAGGTCCTGCGGCAGGTGTGGCTCGATGTGCTTCCACTTGATGTTGGGGAAGTCGCCCAGAAAGTGATTGGGAGCGGTCTGTACTCCGAACAGGTCCAGGTTGTGAAACCATTCGCCGAGTTCCCCAATGCGGCGCTCCAGCAGGCCGCGATCGTGCTCGGCCCCTGCGCCTGCGGGGAGTGCACTGGTGGGAGTTTCGGGTTCGCGAGACGAGGTTGGGGCTTGCGTTGGCATCGAAGGCGCAAAGCGGGAGAATTCACCGCCTCACGCTGTGGTTAGAAGAACCCCCGCCTGCTCGGGATGCCTGCAAGTTTTTTCCTTGCAGCCGATTGCAAAGCTACTTACCTTGCTTGCACCGGTTGGGCGGCAAAGAGAAAGCAAAACCGAGGAACGTGACCGGATGAGGAAGGAAGAACTCAGGATGACGCGCGCATCACCCGGCAGCTTGCAGCAACTCGCGCGCGTGCAGCGCGCCCTCCGGCGTGTCCTCGTGCTTGTAATAGGCGTACACGTCCCGCCCCGCAGCGCGCAGGTTCACGAAGTGCTCCGCCAGCGCCTTGCGCCGCGCCGGAGAGTACGACTCCTTGCGCAGGCGGTAGTAGGCGAAGCCGGCGGTCGGCACGTCCGGCGTTTCGAAGTCGTCACTCTCGGCGACGCAGAGAGCGGCGCCGAACTGCTTCAGGGTGTCGAATACTGCCTCCGAGAACCAGGATTGGTGGCGGAACTCGAAGGCGGCGCGAAACCCCTTCGGCAGCGAGTCGAGGAACGCCCGCAGCAGCGGGGCATCCCCCTTCAGATTGGGCGGCAACTGGAAGAGCACCGCTCCCAGCCTCTGTTCCTGTGCCAGGGGCGTGATGCAGGTGAAGAAGCGCCGGGTGAAGTCGGCGTCCGGCTGCAGCCGCCGGAGGTGGGTGAACATCTGGTGCGCCTTCAGCGAGAAGGTGAACTCCGCCGGCGTCGCCTCCAGCCAGCGGCGCGCCAGCTTCTCCGACAACAGGGTGCGGAAGGTGTAATTCACCTCAACCGAGTTCAACTGGGAGGCGTAATGCTGGAGAAAGCGGGAGGCAGGCAGCTTTGCGGGGTAGAAGTCCGGCTTCCAAGTGGCGTACGCCCAGCCCGACGTGCCTGCGTAAATACGAGCCATGTTACTCAAAATCGGGGTCGTGGAAGATGTACGGCGCGGTCCGCAACACTCGGAACCGGACCCGCTCGTTGCAGGTGTCACAGAAGGGAAAGCGGTCGCCCTTGACCAGCACCGAGTCGTGGCAGGGGCGGTGATCCTGATCGTGGATCACCTCGTAGATGCCGGACTCGGGAATGACCTGTCCGGCGGCAAAGAAGCTGCGATCGTGGTTCTCGCGCCTCGGCCCCGGTCCCGCGGGATCCTTGGGGCGATCCGCCAACCGCGTCCACTGGCGTGCAGCTACATACGACGTGCGCGTCACTGCTCTCATGATCGCTGGTCCCCCCGACTGGATCAGTCTTGGTGCAGGAAGTCGTTGTCCGACTTCAAGTCTGCCGCCTCTTTGACCAACTGGAACCGCACCCCGCTCCCACACACAGTGCAACTGGGAAATGTGCCGCCCACCGCCATGGTGGCCTCATGGGCCTCGCGGTGATCCCGGTGTACGACTTGAAATACCCCGGAACAGGGAACTCGATCCCCTGGTCGAAATACCTGTTCGTTCATGGGAACTTCTTTCGGGGAACAGTTCTAGTCGTGGCTGGAATTAACACGAGCGTTCATCGCGCATGGTAGCAAAAAATATTCTGCGCGGCAGCAAGAATGCAAAGCTGCTGGGCGACGCCGCTGGCTAGCGCGGAATCCAGTGCGCCGTCCCGCTGAACAGCCCGTCCACGAACCCGGTGCGATAGGCGATCACCAGCCCGAAGACCAGGCTGATCAGCCCGGCCGCCACCGCGAAGTGCCGCCCGATGTTGACGAACCTGCGCTGGCCGTAGGCGAAGCCCGAGCCGATCGCTACCGTAATCAGCATCATGCCCAGCACCGTGCCCAGCCCGAACACCGCCAGGTACGCCACCGCCCAGCGGGGGTTGCTGATGGTACTCAGCACCAGCAAGGCGATCGCCGCCGAGCCCGCCAGCCCGTGGACCACCCCAATCAGCAGCGGGCGGACGAACTGGTACAGCTGCGAGCGGTGGAACCGTTTATCCAGCGACGCAACGGAGTCGTGCGTGTGGGGATGGGAATGTTCATGGTTATGGAGACCCTGCTTCTGTGCCTCAGGCCCGCTGCGTCGCGCGGTCCAGGAGAACAGCGGGCCCAGGTTGCGGAAGCCGAGCGCGATCAGCATCACCCCGACCGCAAGCTCCATGGCCAGGCCCAGACGCGGCGGCAGCACCACGCGAAATACGATCATCGCCGAGCCCACCAGCAGGATGGTGAGCGTATGCCCCACACCCCAGGCGGCGCCGACCAGGGCGGCGCGCCGGCCTTCGCCCTCGCGGCTGACGATGGTAGTCACCGCGATGACATGGTCCGGGTCGGTCGCGTGGCGCATGCCCAGCAGGAATCCGATGGCAACGATGACCAGCAGCTCGAACACGAGGGCTCCGGGCAAAGAATCATCTAGAGTACACCGGCGGACGTGGAGACGCTCCGCTCGGCCGCTCTATTCTTGGCGCATTCCGACTCGATTTCGAACTCCCCCGAATGGCCAATTGTTTGAACCACCGGGAAAGCGCGGCCCTTCAGGCCTGCGAATTTCACCCGTCTATCTGCTGGGCTTCAGCCCCAGCCGGTGACCCTCTGATTTCTATCCAACATGTTCAATCACCGTGGAAGCGCAGGCCTTTAGGCCTGCGAATATCGTCCCTGGACCTGCTGGGCTTTAGCCCCCGTGGCGTACCTGCGGCTCGATAAATCGCTCGTCACCGCCATTCCCCCCGCCGCCGAATCCTCCTTGACAGCTTAGGAGAGCGGGCATACCCTCCTAAGTAGCTTAGGAGTGAGGATGCGCGCCAAGGCTGAGCTGCTGCCCGGAACTCTCGACTTACTCATTCTCAAAGCGGTGTCGCTGGGACCGCGCCACGGTTACGGCGTCCTGCTGCGCATTCAGCAGGTCTCCGGCGGCTCGCTGCTGGTGGAGCAGGGCGCCCTCTACCCCGCGCTCTACCGCCTGGAACAGCAAGGGCTGCTGGCCACGGAGTGGGGAACGTCGGAGAACAATCGCCGCGCCAAATTCTACAGCCTGACTGCCAAGGGCGAGAAGCGGCTGCGCGATGAGACCGACAGCTGGAACCGGCTGGTAAGCGCCATGTCGGCGGTGCTGCAGAGCCGCGCCGGGGAGGTTTGAGCCATGGCATCGCGCTCTTTCTTTGCCCGTTGGTTTCGCCGTGAGGCTGACGGCACGATGGACGAGGAAATCCGCTTCCATCTCGAGCAGCGCGCGGCCGAGCTGCAAAGCTCCGGCTTGCCGCGCGACGAAGCCGAACGTCGCGCGCGTCTGGAGTTCGGCGCCGTCGAGAGCTGGAAAGAAGAGTGTCGCGAGACCCGGCCCTTCCACTTGCTGCACGGATTCTGGGAGGACCTGCGCTACGGCATCCGCATGCTGCGCCGCAAACCGGCGCTGTCGGCGCTGATCCTGTTCTGCCTCACTATCGGCATCGGCGCCAACGCCGCGGTCTTGAGCTGGATTGAGGGAATCCTGCTCCGGCCCTATCCCCTGGTCGCCCACCAGGACCGGATGATGGCCATCACCGGCACCGAACGCGGCACAGCCGGATCAGCCGGAGATACGATTGACATCTCCTGGCCCGACTTCCAGGACCTCGCCCGCAACAGCCGGCTCGTCGATTCCTTCATCGTCAGCCGCATCATGGGCACCACGCTGGCCATCGGCGGCCGCGCCCAGAAGGCCACCGGCAGCATCGTCACCGCCAATTACTTTGACGCCCTCGGCGTGCGCCCCATTCTCGGACGCGGCTTTCAACCCGACGAGGATGTGGGCCGCAATGCCCATCCCGTAACCGTCATCAGCTATCAACTGTGGCAGGAGCGCTACCACGGCGATCCCGCCATCGTCGGCAAGACGCAGATGATGAACGGCCAGCCGCACACCATCATCGGTGTCGCGCCCAAAGGCTTCTACGGCACCTTCGTCGGCTGGGCCATGCAGTTCTGGGTCCCGGTCTCGATGCAGGAGCGCTTCGATCCCACCGGCTACAAGCTGGAAGACCGCAGCGCCCGCTGGATTGAAGGGTATGTCTTCCTCAAGCCCGGGGTCTCGGCACAGCAGGCCCAGGCGGAATTGGATTCCATCTCGCGCCGCCTGGAACAGCAATACCCGGATGCCAATCGCGGCGTCGGCGTAAAGCTCTTTCCCCTCTGGGACACGCCCTTCAATAACGCCGGCACCTTGCTGCCGACCTTGGGGATCGCGCTCGCCGTAGTCGTCTTCGTCCTGTTGATTGCCTGCGCCAACGTCAGCACCCTGCTGGTGGTGCGCGGCCTGGGACGGCGTCATGAAATGACTGTTCGCCAGGCGGTCGGCGCGCGCCGCGGGCGGCTATTGCGCCAGTTGCTCACGGAAGGGCTGCTGCTGTCCATCATCGCCGCGTTCGGCGGGATGCTGGTCGCCAACTGGTGCCGCAACCTGCTGGTCCTGCTGCTGCCGGCGCGCGGCGGCGTGCGCATGAACTTGCCCGGCCAGGTGGATTGGCGCGTGCTCGCCCTCAGCACCGCCCTCTGCCTGCTGGCGACGCTGCTGTTCGCGCTCGCGCCCGCCCTCCAGACCAGCGCCGTGGACCTTGCCGCCAGCCTGAAGGCGGAGTCGGGCGGTGTGGTGAGCAGTAAAAGCAGCGGCCGCGTTCGCTCCGGCCTGGTGCTGCTGCAGGTGGCGCTCAGCTTCGTGCTGATCGTCGGTGCGGGCCTGCTGCTGGAGAGCATGCGCCGCATGCAGAGCACCGATCCCGGCTTCAACCTCGATCGCACCCTCACTACGGTTGTGGACTTCGAAGGCGCCGGCTACGATGCGGTGCACACTCACACGCTCCAGGACCAGATCGTCGATCGTCTTCAGTCTCTGCCCGGCATCGACGCCGCCGCCTTCGCGCGCATCACTCCATTTGAATATCGCGGCTACTCCGACGCGCGCGTCGCCACCGACACTTTCACCACCACCCCGGAAGAGCAGCCTACGGTTTCTTTCAACGAAGTAGGGCCGGGCTACCTCGCCACCATGGGTATTCCGTTGGTCGCGGGCCG
>DASUBK010000397.1:0-9478 GCA_035763305.1 Terriglobales bacterium
GTTCAGCTCGTTGCGGATGTACTGGTTGAAGACCATGGTGAACGGTCCCTGGGTGGCCGAGGAGCTGGGATCGACGAACTGGAAGGGATCCATCCACGGACCCGGGTCCGGCCCCTTGTAGCGGCCGTCGAGGCGGCCAACGCGCACTTTCTCATCCGCCAGCAGCCACTTGGTGAAGGTCTGCACGTCAATGCGCATGTTGGCGAGGTCGACGATGTTCTTGGGCAGGCCGGTGTACATGGCGACCTTGTCCACGATGTTGGCGCGCTCCTGCGGGGTGAGGGCGTCACCCTTGTTGAGAGCGGCCCAGTAGTCGCCCATGGCGAAGTTGACCGCGTCGTCGCGCGTCTTGTCGATGTTGGCCATCAGCTCCGGCGCGAGCTTGTGATGATAGGCCGCGATCATGGTCATGGTGGGCAGGATGAGCGGGTAAGGAACGTCATTCTGCGGCGAGAAGACCAGGGTCTCGAAATTCAGCACCGTGGAGAGCAGGCAGATGCCGTTGAAGTTGATGCCCTTGTCGAAGAGATAGCCCGACAGACCGGCGGAGCGGGTGGTGCCGTAGCTTTCGCCGAGCAGGTAGAGCGGCGACTGCCAGCGGTCGTACTTGGTGATGTAGCTGCGGATGAATTCGCCGAAGGCCTCGATATCGCCGCGCAGGCTCCAGTAGTGGCGCGCCGCAGTCTGGTCGGCGGGACGCGAGTAGCCGGTGCCGACCGCGTCCACCATGACAATGTCGGTCTTGTCGAGGGGAGTGTCGGGATTGTCCTTGAGGTGATAGGGCGATTCCGGCATCCAGCCGTAAGGTTCGACCAGCGCCACCGCGCGCGGGCCCAGCGCGCCCATGTGCAGCCAGATGGAGGCCGAACCGGGACCGCCGTTGTAGGAGAAGGTCACCGGACGATGAGCGAGGTCGGCGCCATCGAGCGTGTAGGCGACGAAGAACATCTCCGCCTGGATCTTGCCTTCCATGTCACGGATGGGCAGGCGTCCGGCGGTGGCGGTGTACTTCAGGAGCTTGCCGCCGACGGTGATCTGGTGGTGAGTGACGACCGGCGGGTGCTCGGTCATGTCGAAGTGAAAAGGCTTGCCGGGGCCGCCGCCGAACGGACCTGCGCCGGGCGCGGGCGCCGCCTGCGGTTGCTGCTGCTCCGGCGGATGCTGCGGCTGCGACGGCTGTTTCTCCTTTTCCTCCTGCTGCTGTTGCTGCGTGGTTGGCGCCGCCTGTTCAGTGGCCGCGCCCTTTTCCGGCGTGGCGGGCGTTTTCTGCACCTGTTGTTTGGGAGGCTTCTTCTGTTGGGCCACGGCGGAGACGGAGCAGGCCAGGACCAGAGCCAGGAGTATGCGTGACAATCTCATTCAATTACCTCGTTTGAAAAGTTGAAGACACGATGAGGACGCCGGCGCCCTCCCACCGGGGCCCAGTCAGCTCATGTAGGAAACGAGCCGAACATTGTACTCGTTGCACCGGAACGGGTGCCAGTTGAACAGGTATTTCGGTCGCTCCGTTGAGCGGCCCGTTCATTCCGGAACAAATATCGGAGACCGACAGACCGATCGACTGTCTACTGGGTCCCCTGCAGGCGCGCGATCAGCTTCTGGGCGAGATTCTCCTGCGATTCCGACCACAGCACGCGGCCGCGGATGCCGCTGCTCTTCTCCACCGCAGCGGTGAAGGTCACCAGCTTGTGAATGTTGGCCTTGACCCGCTGCTCGACTTCGCCCAGCGCGCGCTCTTCAAAGAGGAAAGGCGCGTCGAGGCCGAAGTCCACCTGGATGTGGCCGACCTCCTGGTAGGTGCCTTCCTCGAATTCGACACCGTGCGCGATGAACTTGACCTGCGACGGTTGCAGCACCCACTTGCCGGTTTCGTCCGGCGACCAGAGATCCCAGTAGGCCTCGAAGAGGTAGGCGTAATCGGCGTGCAGAAGATCGGCGGCGATGGCGACCGCCTCGGCGGGTTCGATGCCGGGGTTAAAGCGGCGCTCCAGCACCGTGGCTTCGCTCCAGGAGACCGGCTGGATGGTGACCGAGGAGACGCCGGGGCGCGCGGCGGAGAAAGGAAATTGCGCCAGCACGGAGAGCGTGCGGGGAAGGATCTCCTCCTCGTCAAAGGAAGGGAACCACAGGCTTAAGTAGAGCGGGTCGGCCATCTCACGATTGTAAAAGAATCGGGTGATCGGGTCCGAATGCCGAACGAAGAATATGGTAGTAGGAGCGTCGAGGCCGCACCGTACGCGAGGGCGCGTGCTCTCCAACAGAATTGGCGCGTGCACTCCAACATTGCCGGGTTACTTCTTCTGCTTCGCTCGCGCCACGAGGTTGCGCACATCCGTTAACAACTGTTGGGAGTCGTACACGATGCCGTCTTTGATGGTGTACTTCACGCACTGCTCATGAACGGCTTTGCGGTCGAGGCTTACCCGGGTGATGCCGCTGCCGTAGAGCACTTTCACATCGGCGAGCGGGTTCTCCGAGACGACGACCATGTCGGCGAGATAGCCGGGGCGCAGCAGGCCGAGCTTGGGATTCTTGACCACCTTAGCGCCGTTCTCGGTGGCGGCGTTCAGTGTCTCGAGCGGGGAGAAGCCCGCCTCCTCCAGCAGTTCGAGTTCGCGGATGGTGCCGAAGCCCCACAGCGAGAAGAGATATCCGGAGTCGGAGCCGACGGCCACCGTTCCGCCCTGATTCTTGTAATCGTTCACGAATTCCATCCAGATGCGGTAGGCGCGGCGCCAGTCGGATTCTTTGTTGGTGGTCCACTCGTAGAAGTAGGCGGCGTGGCGCTCGGGATTGGGGAAGAAGGAATCGACCACCAGCGGCAGGCCGTAATCGCCGAGCCAGGGCAGATTTTCGGCGCGGGTGACGTCGCGGTTGGCCTCGTAGATATCGAAGGTCGGCACCATGATGAAGCCGTTCTTTTCCTGCGCATCGAGCAGCGACTGGATCACGTCGGTGTGCAGCTTGGCGACGTCCGTCTGCAGCCAGGAGCGGCCGGTTTCCAGGAAGCGTTCGGATTCGTTGGAGTAGTTGTAGTCAGGCGGGAGGTTCTGGATGCGGTGGCCGGAGTAGGCCGACTCAGCGTAGCCGTAGTAGTGCTCGACGGTGGAGGCGCCGTCGTGGGCGATGCGCACCGCGTTCATCGGGTAGACGCCGTCCTGGCCAATGTGTACGGCGACGCCCATGCCGTCCTTGCGCGCCTGCGAAGCGAGCGCCGCAAAGACATCGGGCCACAGTCCCGGCTTGCTCACCACCTTGATGCCGTCGACGCCGATGGCATGCCACTCATCGACGACCTGGCGAGCGCCCGCGGCGGTGTTGAAGCGGGGATCTTTGTCGCCGCGCCAGTAGGGATAAACGTAAATGCGCGGGGCGATGATCTGGTTGGCGGCGCTGCGGGCCTTCTCGGCGAGCATGCCCTTGATGTCCTGGTCGCCGATGTTGAAGGCGCGCACCGTGGTGACGCCGTGACCGAGGAAGAGCTTGTAGATGTACTCGGCGGGCACGTCCTTATCGGCGTTGATGTGAGTGTGAACATCAATCAGGCCGGGGATCAGGTACATGCCCTGGGCGTCGATGACGCGGTCGGGCTTGCCGGTCGAGGGGCCGCCGTTCATCAGCACCGAATCGATGCCTTTGGAGATGGTGTCGGTGGCGACGATGGCGTCGATGGTGTTGCCCTTGATGTAGACGTCCACGGGGCCGAAGGCGGGCGCGCCGGAGCCGTCGATCACCGTCACGCCCGAGATCACAAGCGAGTTGTAGGGCCCGGCTTTCTCGGGATTGGATTGGGCGAAGGCGGTAGCAAGCAGGGCGCAAGCGCACACGACGGCGGGCAGGTGGCGAGGCATGGTTCTCTCCTTGGAGCGGGAAACCGTATCAGAAGGAGAGAGGATTCGCTACTCTGCGAATCCGATGATCTGGTGAACTGGTGAACGGGACGTCCGAGAATGGTGGGCCCCGGCGCCTCGCCGGGGTGAGCGCTGGCATAAACCTGAATTACGTGGCTGCGGGCGCCTCGCCGGCAGCGACTTGAAACTGGAAGCTTAAAACTTTCAATACGCCGCGTGGCCTCGATCCGGGCTGGTGCACATCGCGGCAGTGATCTCGTTGCGCACCTCCCATAGCGGCTTGTAGAGCACGTGCTCCTGGCGCTGGCGGAGGATTTCCACCGGCGTTCCCATGGTTCCGACCACCTCGCCGCCGATAATCCGCTGCGCCAGCTTGAGATGGTGGAAGCGGAAGACCTGCAGGCGCTCGTCGAAATCGAGCATGGCCTCGGCCACGTCGTGCAGGCCGAAAAACTCGGCGTGGCGCTTATACATTTCGTTCACCGTCAGGCCGGCGGATTCGAGTTGCTGGAAGAACGCCTCGCCCAGGCGCGGGCCGATGTGCAGCAGGGCCTTGAAGCCGGGAGAGTCAAGGCCGCTGCCGTGGCCGAGGCCGGCGCGGATGATGTGGTAGTCGTAGGGCGTGATGGTCTCCAGAATGTGCAGCATCTGGATGGGGTAGTCGAGCATGAGGTTGGCGCGGCGCAGCAGGCGTGCGGTGTTGCCGAAGTCGACGGCGGCCAGGCGTTCGTGGGCACGCTCGACTTCGTTGGCGGCGCCTTTCATCAGCAGCTCGGAGGCCTGGTGCGTGACCTGGAAGGTGAGCTCGTCCGGGTGCAGGCGCTCGCCGGGGTTCTTTTGCAGGGCGAGAAGCTCGTCGGTGCGCAGGTAACGCTCGTAGTCGGAGGCAGCGGTGCCGGGCAGAATGGGTTTGGTGAGCTCGTTGGCGGTGGTCATTGTGGCCTCCAGCTACCTACGTGAGATGCGCAAGGGGAGCAGCCGGTGAGTATAGCAAGGGACGGTATACCCACATCTGCCGAGGCGGCGGATCCAGGTGGTATACCCACATCTGCCGAAGGCAGATGTGGGGCGCCATCAGACACGGATACGGTACACTTGACGCCCATTCTTATGCGACTGGTGACCTACTCCCGCCCCGGACACGCCCCGCGCATCGGCGCGCGGAAGGACGAATCGATTGTCGACCTGAACTCCGCCTACACCGCGCTGCTGCGCAAGCGCGGAGAAGCGGCGGCGCAGCGGATCGCGGACGCCATCGTGCCGCCCGAGATGCGCATGCTCTTCGAGGGCGGCGATCACAGCCTGAATGCGGCCCGTGAGGCGCTGGAATTTGCCTCCCATCGAGGCGCGAAGGCGACCGGCGTCGCGGACGAGCCGCTTTGGCATCACGGCGCCGAGGCCAGAATTCACGCGCCCATCATTCCCAAGAAGTTCTTTCACACGGCGGGAAATTTCCGCGAGCACCACGAGGAGGCGCAGAAGGCCGGCTTCTCCCATCCGGTGATGCCGTGGATCGTTTTCTTCCAGAATATTGACGCCATCATCGGGCCTGAGGAACCGGTGGTATACCCGGAGCACCTCACCCAGGAGCTCGACTACGAGCTGGAGTTGGCGGTCGTCGTCAAAAAGGCCGGCAAGCACTTCACTGCCGAGCAGGCGAACGACTACATCGGCGGCTACGTAATCTTCAACGACATCACTGCGCGCGACATCCAGCGGCGAGAGATGAAGTCGGGCGTGTTCAGCTTCTGCAAAGGCATCGACTCGTTCTGCCCGCTGGGGCCGCACATCGTGACCGCCGACGAGATTCCCGACCCGCACAACCTGGCCATGGAGCTGCGGGTCAATGGCCAATCGCGGCAGAAGTCGCATTCGGGGAAGATGGCGGTGAAGATTCCGGAGATCCTGGCGCACTACTCGCCCATGGGCTACAGCGCCGGCGACGTGGTCTCGACGGGGACCGTCTCGGGGGTGGCGGCGTTCAGCGGCGATCCCAAGCTGCTGTACCTGAAGCCGGGAGACGTGATGGAGTGCGAGATCGAGAAGGTCGGCATCCTGCGCAATCCGGTCATTTCTTGGGAGCAGGCGTACGGGAAGAGCGCTGCGGTATCAAGGTAGGCCGGTTCACACGAAGGACACGAAGGCCACACGAAGGACACGAAGGTCGAGAGCATTGATGATCACCAAACCTGATCCAGCCAAGATTTGGGTGTCGGAGCTGAACTCCGCGCCCGAGGTGCGCCAGCCCTTCGCCGGACGCGGGCCGGTGCGCTTCTACGACGCCACGCTGCGCGACGGCGAGCAGACGGTTGGCGTCGTGCTCAGCCCGCAGCAGAAGCTGGAGATCGCGCGCGCCCTGGACCGGTTGGGCGTGGCGCGCATCGAGGCGGGCTTCCCGCGCGTATCGGCGGAGGACGCGGAGGCGATCACGCTGATCCAGAAGGCTGGATTGAAGGCGGAGGTGTGGGGCTTCTCGCGCGCCGTCGCCGCGGACCTCGATGAGTTGGTGCGGCTGGGCGTGCAGTACTCGGTGATCGAGGCGCCGACCAGCCAGATCAAGCTGCGCGCCTACGGTATCAAGAGGGAAGAGATCCTCAGCCGGGTCACGGCGGCGGTGAAGCACGCCACGCAAGCTGGTATTCACGTGGCATACTTTGCCGTCGATGGAACTCGGACCGAGTTGCCGTTCCTGAAGGAAGTCTACCTCCGCGCGCTGGACGCAGGAGCGAAGGAACTGGTGGTCGTGGACACCATTGGCGCCTGCGGGCCGGAGGCGGCGGCCATGCTGATAGGCCATGTGCGAGAGTGGGTCGGCAAAGACATCCCGCTGCACTGGCATGGGCACGACGATTTCGGGCTGGGCACGGCTTCCGCCATCGCGGCGGTACGCGCCGGGGCCGGGTGGATCCAGGGCACGATCAATGGCATGGGCGAGCGCGCCGGGAACGCCGACATCGGGGAAATCGCGCTGGCGCTGGTGGGACTCTACGGCGTGCCGGTGGAGATGGACCTGGCCCGGCTGCGCGAAGTGTCGGAAGTCGTGCGGCGCGAGTCAAGGTACGAGTTGGAAGCCTGGAAGCCGGGCATCGGCGAGAACCTGTTCGTGCGCGAGAGCGGCGCGGTGGCCAGCCAGTTCCACATCCCGGAGGCGATCGAACCTTACGCGGCCGAGATGGTGGGAGCGAAACGCGGTATCGTGCTGGGAAAGAAAAGTGGGCTGGACTCGGTGGACCTGAAATGCCGTGAGCTGGGCATCGAGCTAAAGCCGGAGCTTCGGGGCGCGGTGCTCGCGGAAGTGAAGCGGCGTTCGATACAGCGTGCGGGCTTGGTGCCGGACGAGGAATTCCGGGAAATTGTGCGAGCGGCAGTATCGGCGAAAAGCGCGGTGGGATAAACCACGAAACCGCAGGCGAGGGCGCCTGCGGCTACGTGATTCGCGGCTTGTGTGATGTTGCGCGCGAGGTCGCGCGTGGTCCCGGCAAATGACACGCGCTACCGGTGCGCCGTCTTCTGCTTGAAGTGCGGCAGCACTTTCTCGCCGAAGACGCGGGCCTGCTCCTCGCGGTCGTCGCCCCAGATTTCCAGCATGATGTTGGTGCACCCGGCCTCGCGATAGCGCTCGATGGCAGCGATGCACTGCTCGGGCGTGCCCGCGATGGGGCAGACCTTCTTCAGAATGTCGTCCGACACTTTCTTCGCCGCCGCCTTGCGCCCGCCCTGCTCCATGGCTTCGGCGATGGGGCGAATCTCGTCGAAGGTGAGCCCCGCTTTCTCCAGCAGCACGTCGGCGGAGCCGCGGATGTTCTGAACCTTGTTGGCGAGGTACATGGCAGCCATCTCGCGCGCGCCCTCGGTGCCGTTGCGCCCCGGTGTGGCCACGCTGCCCACGATCACCGAGCCGAGATCGAGGTTTGCCGTGTCCTTGCCCGCCTTGCGGGCGCCTTCTTCCATGTTCTGGCGCGAGTAGCGCACGAAGTCCGGGGTGGTGATGCTGGCGGTGAGCAGGCCGTCGGAGTGCGAGCCGGCCAGCCGCTGCAGCACGGGCCCGGTGGCGCCGACGTAGATGGGTGCGCCGCCGCGCGGCGAATGCGCATCGCTCTTCATGGCCGGCGCGAAGGCGGAGAAAGCCTTGCCCTCGTACTTGACCTCATCGCCACTGAGCATGGCGCGGACAATCTCGATGCTCTCGCGCATCACTACCGCCGGCGAAGCCTCTTTGCCTTTCTCGCCTTCGCCGATTTCTTTCATGAAGATCTTGGAGGCGCCGAGTCCGAGGAAGAAGCGGCCAGGGCCGGCGGCCTCTTGCAGGACGCGCGCCTCCATGGCGATCTGCACCGGGTGGCGCGTGTAGGGCGAGATGATGCCCCAGCCGACGATGATGCGCTTCGTCTCGCGCGCGATGACCGCGGTGAGCGCGGTGGAGGAGCGCGCCTCCATGGAGTGCTTGCGCCACCAGGGGTAAGCTTCTGCGAGCCAGAAGACGTCGAAGCCGGCGGCATCGCAGGCCTTGGCCATGCGGACGGTTTGCTCCAGCGGCTCCATGCTGAGCTGGAGTACTCCGATGCGGAAGGGAACCATTTGCGTCGCTCGTTTCTCGTCGCCGGCGTAATTGAGCGACGATCAGAAGTCAGCGGCTAAAGCCGCGTAATTGAGAGTCGTTGTCGCGGCACGACTAAAGTCCTGCCCAGATACATTTCTAATGCCCGCCGGATTCGGCGCGGGCTTCTTCCCAGGATATTTCCAGTCCTTTGACCAGCGCCCACATCGCCTTGTTCAGCGGCGTGGGCACACCCGCCTGTTCGCCGGCCTTGACGATGGCACCGTTCATGAAATCGACCTCGGTCTGGCGACTCGCGAGAACGTCCTGCAACATGCTGGCCTTGTGCTTGCCGGGAGCGTTGGCGCCCTTCAGGACCAGGGTGCGCGGATCGGCGTCGAGCTTGATGCCCAGCGCCTTGGCCACCGCTTCGCCTTCGGCGATCAGCGCGTTGAACAGGTCGCCGGTAGGCGCGAAGAACGTTGCTGCGCCGTGATGAAGCCGGGTGAGCGCGCCCACCGGATTGGTGGAGGCGTTAAAGATGAGCTTGGTCCACTGCGCGCCGCGGGCGTCGGCGAGGGCGAGCGTGTTCATGCCGCCCTCGGTCATGGCAGCGGCCAGCGCCTCTACCTTATTTATAGGTGTGGCGGTCGGCTCGAAGGGGCCGATCCAGGTGTCGCCGCGAATATCGAAGCCGACGTGGCCGGGAGCGATGATGTGGCCGGCGGGGAAGGTGGTGCCGCGAATCACGTAGCGCACGTGCTCGGCGATGATCTCTTCGTTGCCGACGCCGTTCTGCACCGAGCAGACGGCGCTGTCGGGGCCGAAGGCGCGGGCGGTTTGGGCGATCGCAGAGCGGGTGTGGATCGCCTTGGTGGCCACGATGCCGTAGTCGCACGGCGGAAGTTCGCCGGCGTCGGAGGTGGCGCGCAGCCTGGCGGTGAAATCGGCGGCGCCGGAGAGGCGAAGGCCGCTGCGGTTGATGGCGTCCACGTGCTCGCGCGAGACGTCGTAGGCCCACACTTCGTGTTTTCCGGCGCGGGCGAGGTGGGCGGCGAAGAGGCTGCCCACGGCGCCGCAACCGACGATG
>DASUBK010000398.1:0-3652 GCA_035763305.1 Terriglobales bacterium
ACGGCGCTGCTGTCGAACATCGTGAGCAACGTGCCGGCGGTGATGATGCTGAAGTCGCTGGTGCCGGGATTTCAGAACCCGCACCAGTCGTGGCTAGTGCTGGCGATGGCGAGCACGCTGGCAGGCAACCTGACCATCACCGGCTCGATCGCCAACATCATCGTAGTGGAACGGGCGCGGCCGGAGGTGGAGATCAGCTTCCGCGATTACCTGCGGGCGGGCGTGCCGATCACGCTGCTGACGCTGCTGATTGGCTGGGCGTGGCTGGCGTGGGTGAAGTGATGGCCGATGGCCGATTCAATAACGGACCGCGCGCGACCTGGCGCGCATGGCAACGACCTCAGTTGAACTCGAAACCGGTGCTTGTGATTCGATAGCCGCAGGCGAGGGCGCCTGCGGCCACGCGATTCCGGTAAGTGCCAATGACCGCCCCGGCGAGGGCGCCGGGGCCTACCAAGACAAAACTCCTGCCTCGTCCTAGTTCTTTTTCTTCGCCAACTCCGCGATGAACACGCCGAAGGGCTGCAGCTCTACTCTGCGGAGGGACTGTCCGCGGCCCTCGGCGGAGAGCAGCGTTTTCATCCGCGGAGAATAGGCGGCCAGCGGGTACGCCACCGACTGGGGCGCGGAGCTCATGTTCAGCGCCACCAGCACGGCGCGGTTGCCATACTCGCGCGCGAACGAGAGGACATTGGGATCGGTGGTATTCAGCGCGACGTAGTTGCCTTCGATCAGAGCCGGAGTTTCGCGGCGCAGCTTCAGCAGCTGCTGGTAGAAGGCGAGCACGGAGTTCGCCGCTTTCTCTTCCAGCGCGACGTTGTGGCTCTGGTAGCTGGGCGGCACGGGAAGCCACGGCTGGGCCTCGCTGAAGCCCGCGTTGGCGCCCGAGTTCCACTGCATGGGAGTGCGCTCGCCGTCGCGGCCCTTGTTGCGCGGCCACTCGCGCCGGCCCACCGGGTCCTTGACGTCCTCCACCCGGGTGGGATCGTTGTTCTCCATGCCGATTTCTTCGCCGTAATAAAGAAGAGGCGTGCCGCGCAGGGTAAGCAGCAGCGCCGCCATCATCCTGGCGATCTGATCGTTGTGCTTGCCGTCGCCGTAGCGGTTGTAGCCGCGCTGCATGTCGTGATTGCTGAGCAGGAAGACCGGCCAGGCGATGCAGGAGGGCTGGCCGACTCGGGTCGGAGACCCGAGCCACACGGTCTGGTCGCAGGCGCTCTCCACCAAGCCGATCTGCTTGCGGAACTCGGCGGCGGAGAGCTTGTTCACGGTGGCGAAGTTGAAATCCATCGGCAGCTGGAGCTCTTTGCCATTGCCGTAGTACTTCAGCAGGCCGGCGGTATCGTCGGTCCAGGTCTCGCCGATGAGCACGGCGTGGTATTGATCGCTCAATTGGCGGAGTTCGCGCAGGACCTCGTGCTCCCCGGGCTGCTCGCGGGTGTAGACGTCCTCAATTTCCTTGCTGCCGTCGGCATTGGTTTTGACCGGATTGTCGCGATAGGTTTCGAAGAGGCGATCCACCGCGTCGAGGCGGAAGCCGGCGACGCCGCGCTCGTACCAGAAGCGGGTGACGTCGAACATCGCCTGCTTGACCGCGGGATTGCTCCAGTTGAGGTCCGGCTGCTGCACGTAGAACTGGTGCAGGTAAAACTGGCCGGTCTTGTGGTCGAACTCCCACGCCGGGCCGCCGAAGAGCGACTGCCAGTTGTTGGGCTGGTCGCGCCACACGTACCAGTCGCGATGCGCCGCGGCACGCGAGGAGCGCGAGTCGAGGAACCACGGGTGCTGGTCCGAGGTGTGGTTGAGCACGTAATCCATGATGATGCGGATGCCGCGCTTCTTCGCCTCGGCGGCGAGGTGGTCGAAGTCGGCGAGCGTGCCGTACTGGGGATCGATGTTGCGGTAGTCGGAGACGTCGTAGCCGAAATCCACCTGCGGCGAGGGATAGCAGGGCGTGATCCAGATGGCATCAATGCCGAGCTGCTGCAGGTAATCGAGGTGGGCGGTGATGCCGTTGAGGTCGCCGACGCCGTCATGGTTGGAGTCGGCGAAGCTGCGGGGATAGATCTCGTAAAAGACGGCATGCTGCCACCAGGGATGGCCGGCGGCGTCGGTGGGCGGAAGCTGGGCCAGCGCGGTGGCCGTCAGCAGCAGCATGACAACCAGCAGGGACCGGTTCCCACGAAGGCCACGAAGGTTCCACGAAGGCGCATGCATCGACTTATCGTAACCGTTGTCATGCTGGGCGAAGCGAAGGATGCATGTTTTTTCGCGACCTGGTATTTCAGCAGATCGGTACGTCAGTACCTCACTGCTGACGGCATGGCGAGGTCCTTGACGGCGAGATACTGAAATACTGACTTACTGACGTACCGCCCAGGAAAAACATAGATCCTTCGCTTCGCTCAGGATGACAAACAAAGATCAGCCGCTGATTTTCAGCACTCCGGCGGCGCGGATGCGGCTTTGCTTGAGGGCCAGCAGGGCTTCGTTGGCCTTTTCCAGCGGCAGGACCTCGACCTCGGTCCGCAGCGGAATTTCGCCCGCCAGTTGCAGGCAGTCGCGGACGTCCTCGCGGGTGCTGTTGGCCACGCTGCGCAGCACGCGCTCGAAGTACAGCAGCGAGTAATCCATCTCCGGGACGGTGGACATGGTGATGCCGGCGAGGGTCACGACGCCGCCCTTGCGCACGCGGCGCAGCGCCTGCGGAACCAATTCGCCGGCGGGAGCGAAGATGATGGCCTCATCCATCGCTTCCGGCGCGAAGTCATCCGGGGAACCCGCCCAGGAGGCGCCCATCTGCCGCGCCAGGTCCTGGTGCGACGCGGTACGGGTGAAGACGAACACCTGCGATCCGCGGTGCAGCGCCATCTGCAGCACCAGGTGGGCAGAGGCGCCGAAGCCGAAGAGTCCCAAGCAGCTGCCCTTCTTCGCGCCGCTCAGTTTCAGCGCGCGATAGCCGATCACGCCGGCGCACAGCAGGGGCGCGGCGTTGTGGTCGGGAAAACCGGCCGGCAAGGGGAAGGCGAACTTCTGATCCACCACGGTGAACTCGGCATAGCCGCCGTCCTGGTGGAAGCCGGTGAACTGCGCGTTCTCGCAGAGGTTCTCCTGCCCGGCGCGGCAGTAGACGCACTTGCCGCAGGTCCAGTGCAGCCAGGGAATGCCGACGCGGTCGCCTTCCCGCACGTTGCGCACGCGCGGGCCGACCGACTCCACCACGCCGACGACCTGGTGACCGGGAATGACCGGCAGGCGAGGCAGCTTGAGATCGCCTTCGACCTCATGCAGGTCGGTGTGGCAGAGGCCGCAATACTGCACCGCCACGCGCACCTGTCCCGGGCCGGGGATCGGCACCTTGACCTGGTCGAGACGCAAGGGCCGGTCCTCCGCGAGACGCGGCTCGTGCAGGACCATGGCTTTCATAGGCTTTTGGGGCACCTATCTTAGATGCGGCTCAGGATAGCGCCAAGCGATTCCGGAATTGGTGTTCCATCCGAAACACCCCCAAAAGTGCTATTAGATGCTTAACGGCGCCGTTAAGGACAGATCAAGCGCTGGTCAACGACTGCTTTCGTCCCTGGTGATAGAGGGTGAGCCTGGCGTTGGCATCGATGATGGTGTCGAGGGCGTCCACAATCTTCTCCAGGTC
>DASUBK010000399.1:0-5263 GCA_035763305.1 Terriglobales bacterium
CATCGACGCCACCAACCGGGACGGCGAACTCTTCGGGCGGCCGCGCGCGCCGCCAGCAGCGCCATCTCCGCCGCGCTCTCCACGTTGAAGAGCAGAATGCCGGAGGCCAACGCGTCGTCCATCTCGGCGGGCGTTTTGCCGACGCCGGAGAAGACCACCCGGGCGCCCGCCTTGCGATTGGCGCGCCGCACGCGTTGCAGTTCGCCGCCGGAGACCACGTCGAAACCGGCGCCGCGCTTCGCCAGAAGTCGCAGTAGGGAGAGATTGGAATTCGCCTTCACCGAGTAGCAGACGGTGTGCGGCACCCGGCCGAAGGCCTCGTCAAAGGCGCGCAGCCGCTGCAGGATGGTGCTCTCGGAATAAACGTAGAGCGGGGTTCCGTGCTTCGCCGCCAGTTGCTCCAGCGGGACGCTTTCGCAATGCAACCGGCCGCGGCGATAGAGGAATGCGGGCGGGCGGGCCGCCATGGTGGTTCGGGTCATAGGAGTAAGAACTGTCTGTGTGGCGCGGGTCTCCGACCCGCGAACACGGGTCGAAGACCCGTGCCACACAGGAAACGTTCGATTGTACAGAATGGGTGCGTCGCCGGTCGCCGGCAGGATGCCGGCGCTGCTCCGCGCTACGCGAGGACCTTCAGCACCACCACGGTTTGATCGTCGAAGGGATCGGCGCCGGCGGTGAAGGCGTTGACCGCGTCGAACACCGCCGTGACCACGTCGTCGGCGGTGCCGCCGCAAACGCTGGCCACTACCTCTTCGACGCGCGGCCGCCCGAAGAGTTCGCCGTCCCGGTTGGTGGCGTCGATGATTCCGTCGCTGAAGAAGACGAACACGTCACCCGGCTGGGGATGGAAGCTGAACTCGTCGTAATCCGTCGTCGGCAGCAAACCGAGCGGAATGCCGGTGGCCTCGATTCGCTCCACCTTGCCCCGATTGCAGTAAATCGGCCGCGGCAGGCCGGAGTTGGAGATGCGCAGCGAGCGTTCGCTCTCGTCCCACACGGCGTAGATCAACGACAGGAATTCGCCCTCGATGCGTCGATCGCCCAGCGACTCGTTGATGCGCGCCAGCATCTCCGCCGGGCCGGGTTGCAGGCTGGCGTGGGAGCGCAGGATGCCGCTCGACAGCGCGGCATACAGCGCCGCCGGAGCGCCCTTGCCGCTGACGTCGCCGACCGCAATGGCCAGCTGGTTCTTGCCGGCGGGTGCGTCGTCGAAGCGGCGCCGCTGGCCGGTGTCGCCGGTGCGGGCGGGCGGCGAAGCCGGACGGCCGTAGGAGATGAAATCGAACAAGTCGCCGCCGATGGCGCGCGCCGGCACGAAGCGCGCCGCCAGTTGCGCGCTGCCCAGCACCGGGCAGCACTGCGGCAGCAGCCGTTGCTGCACCGAGTGCGCCAGCGCCAGGTCCTTCTGCAGGCGCCGCTCGGTGCGCGCCACCTGCTCGTACAGGCGGGCGTTCTCGATCGCGATCGCCACCTGCGCCGCCAGCGTGGTCACCGTGCGCATGTGGTCTTCGGTGAAGTAACCGCGGCGCATGTGCTCGATGTCGAGCACGCCGATGATGCGGCCCTGGTAGGTCAGCGGCACCACCAGTTCGGAGCGGGTCTCGGGATTGAGCGCGATGTAGCGCGGATCCTTGCTGACGTCGGCCACCAGCACCGCCTGGTTATGCTCGGCCGCGTATCCCACCAGGCCCTTGCCGAGCGGAATGTCGTGCTTGAGCTGCACCGCCTCGTTGAAGCGCAGCGAGAAGCGGTGCACCAGCTTGGCGCCGACCGGATCCAGCAGGAGAACACTGAACATCTGGTAATCGATCAGCCGGTTGACCGTCTCGGCGATGCGCTTGAGCAGCTCGTCCAAGTTCAGAATCGAGGTCAGCTCGCGGCTGATCTCGTTCAGCACGCCCAGGGTCCGCGCCTGCCGCGCCACGCGGGTGTACAGGCGCGCGTTCTCGATGCCGATGGCGATGCGCGAGCCGATCAGCTCCAGCAGCCGCTTGTGCTCGTCGGTGAAGTAGCCGGGCTGCGGGGCTTCGATGTCGATGACGCCGATGACGCGATTCTTGATGATCAGCGGCACCGCCAGCTCGGAGCGCACCGCGGGAATCGCCTCGATGTAGCTGCTGGCCTTGAGGACATCGTTGACCAGCACCGGTTCGCGCCGCTGTGCCGCCAGCCCGGTCACGCCGGTTCCCACCTTGATGCGCGTGCGCTCCACCACCTCGGGCGGGTGGCCGAGGGAGAAGCGGATGCGCAGCTCCTGCGTTTTTTCGTTCAGCAGCAGGATGGCGAAGATCTCGTAGTCGATGACCCGGCGGACGATCTCCGCCACGCGCCGCAAAATCGTGTTCAGATCGAGCGTGGTATTGACCACGTCCGCGACCTCGAGCAGGAATTCTTCGGTGCGCAGGGGCGCTGCGGATTGGGTGCCGACAGTGTTCATCGAGCGAGTCTCTGTCTTCCATCATAACAGCCGGGAAATGGCAGTCCCACGGCTGTCTTTGTCGAAGTAACTCCTTTAAGGACGTTTACTTAGCGGCAAACGCGAATGCTTGCCATCCGGCGGGGGATGTGAGTCCGACCAGGGAGCCCTAACGCTCATGTTAGCCCATTCGGCAATCGGAATTCGGCAATCGGCATTTACCGCGCGCCCAGCTCGCCCATGATGCCCACCGAGGCGCTGCTGCCGATGCGGTCGGCGCCGGCGCGCAACAGCGCGGCCACCTGCGCCGCGCTGCGAATGCCGCCGGAGGCCTTTACGCCCGCGCGGTTGCCGACCACCTTGCGCATCAGGGCGACATCCTCGACGGTCGCGCCGCCGTCGGCATACCCGGTGGAGGTCTTCACGAAATCGGCGCCCGCAGCTACCGCAATCTGGCACGCCACAGCCTTTTCTTCGTTGGTTAGCCGGGAAGTTTCAAGAATTACTTTGAGAATGCCGCCGCCTGCGCGCGTGACTTCGGCCACGCCGGCGATATCGGCCTGCACCCGTTCGCGGTCGCCGCTCTTGAGCGCCCCGATGTTCATCACCATGTCGAGTTCGTCGGCGCCCAGGCGCAGCGCCTCCGCCGCCTCGAAGCGCTTGACCGATGTGGTGGTGGCGCCGTGCGGAAACCCAATCGCCGCGCACACCCTCACCGGCGTGTCATGCAGCAGGGAAGCGGCCAGCGCGACCCAGCCGGGCTGGATGGCGACGGCGGCAAAGCCGAAGTGCGCCGCCTCGCGGCACAGTTGCTCGATTTCGCCGGCGGCAGTGTCGGGCGCCAGCAGCGTGTGATCAATCACCGCCGCTACCGCTCGCCAGTCGAGCGCCGGCTCCGTTTGTAGGAAATCGCCCATTTGCGTTCCGACCGCCAGTGTAGCTCTTAACCACAGAGGACACAGAGGATCACAGAGGGAGGATCCTTGATTCTCTATGATCCTCCGTGCCCTCTGTGGTTAGGCCTTCTTCTGCGTCACACCATGTCCGGCGGCAGCACGCAGACGTCAGGCAGATTGCGATAGCGCTCCGCATAGTCCAGGCCGTAGCCGACCACGAACTCGTCGGGGATGGTAAAGCCGACATAGTCGCCGTGCACGGGGACCATCCGCCGCGATGCCTTGTCCAGCAAGGCCGCGATCTTCAGCGCGCGCGGCTGGTGGGCCAGGAACAGCTTGCGCAGGAACTGCAGGGTCAGGCCGGTGTCGAGGATGTCCTCCACGATGATCACGTTCTTGTCGGCCATGGAGGAGTCCACGTCCTTCACCAGGCGCACCTCGCCGCTGGACTCCTTGGAGTTGCCGTAACTGGAGACGCTGATGAAGTCGAAGGTGGCGTCCAGCTTCACCTGCCGCGCCAGGTCGCTAAGAAAAATCGACGCCCCCTTCAGCACGCCGACAAAGATGACCGACTGTCCCTGGAAATCGCGGGTGATCTCGGCCGCCAGCTCTTCGACGCGCTGCGCGATCTGCTGGCGGGTGTACAACACGCGCAGGCCGGTCGCTACCGATGGTGTGGGCATGGCTAATCTTAACCAATCGAGCGCGCCTGTAAACAAGGGATGTGGGCCTTGGCGCCCAGCATTAACCGTGGTAGGCCCCGGCGCCCTCGCCGGGGCGGTCGTTAGCAATGCCCGAAACGGTGTGGCCGCGGGCGCCCTCGCCCGCGGCAAACATCAGCCGGAGTTGGTGTTTCTTTTTCGCCGCGCATACAATTCTCCGTTTCACGAGGACCCCATGAACCTGCAAGGCGCCACCCTCACCTGGCTCGGCCATTCCGCCTTCCGCCTCAAAACTCCCGCCGGAAAGATCATCCTGATCGACCCCTGGATCATGAACAATCCGTCCTGCCCGGAAGAAGAAAAGAAGGTCCGCCACGTTGACGCCATGCTATGCACCCACGGTCACTTCGACCATATCGGCGACGCGGTCGCCATCGCCCGCGAGCACAACCCGGTGGTGGTGGGAATCTTCGAACTGGCGACCTGGATGGGCAAGAAGGGCGCCAAGCAGGTTTCGCCGATGAACAAGGGCGGCTCACAGACGGTGGCGGAGGTGCGCGTCACCATGACCCACGCCGTGCACTCCTGCGGCATCCAGGAGGACGACGGCTCCATCATCTACGGCGGCGAGGCCTGCGGCTACGTGCTGCAACTGGAGAACGGCCTGCGCCTCTACCACGCCGGCGATACCGCGGTGTTCAGCGATATGGCCATCATCCGCGATCTCTACGCCCCCGACATCGCGCTACTGCCCATCGGCGACCACTTCACCATGTCGCCGCGCGAGGCCAGTTACGCGCTCAACCTGCTGCGACCCAAGTACGTGATCCCCATGCACTGGGGAACCTTCCCGCTGCTGCGCGGCACCCCCGCCGACCTGAAACGCATGGTGGGCGACGTCGGCGTGGAAGTGGTGGAGATGAAACCGGGACAGACCATTGGATAATGCCGAATGACGAGTGCCGAACGCCGAATCAGTGCATCACTCGGAATCATTCGGCATTCTGCATTCGTCATTCGGCATTGAGGAGGCTTTCATGTCCGACTCCGCGCGCCCTTCTTGGGCGATGGGCGGCATCACCGGCCAGGCGGTGGAGAAGTATCTTTACGACATCACCCCATCGCGTGACGAGGTGTTGCACGAGATTGAAGCCGACGCGGCCCAGAAGCACATCCCCATCGTCGGCCCCCTGGTAGGCCGCATGCTGTACCAGTGGGCGCTTGCCCTCGGCGCCAAGCGCGTCTTCGAGATGGGCTCGGCCGTGGGCTACAGCACCATCTGGTGG
>DASUBK010000400.1:0-13797 GCA_035763305.1 Terriglobales bacterium
GTGTACTCCCGCATGCGCAGGCCGACACAGCCGAGGGCGGCTGTGCCACGCCAGGTCGAGAGGGCGGCTGTGCCCCGTGCGTCGAGCTGACAGCTGATGGCTGACGGCTGACAGCTTTCTTCTCGTACGCCACCCGCCGCAGGTTGATCAGGTGCAGCGGCGAGATGTTGTCGGAGGTGATATTGCCGCCGACCGCGCCGCAGCCCAACGTCATCGCCGGAAAGAGATTGGTGGTGTAGCCGATCGAGCCCAGCGGCGCCGGGCTGTTGACCACCACGCGCGACGCGGGCATGCGCAAGCCGTACTCGCGCACCGCGGCATCGTCCTTGGCGTGAATCGCGCAGGTGTGTCCCAGCCCGCCGAAGCGCAGCAGGGCGGCACAAAGGTCGAAGCTGGCGGCGCGGTCGGCGGCGAAGTACAGCGCCAGCACCGGCGAGAGCTTCTCCGCCGAAAGTGGCCATTCGCGGCCGACTCCCTCCAGTTCCGCTACCAGCACGCGCGTTCCGGCCGGGACTTTCAAGCCCGCCAGTTCCGCCACCCGCTGCGCCGATTGGCCTACGAACCTGGGGCAGATGGTGTGCGTCTCCAAATTCACCATCTGCTTGCCCAGCGAGGCGATCTCTTCCGCGCTGAGGAAGTGGGCGCCGTTCTTCTTGAGCTCGGCGCGGACCTGCTCGCGAATCGCCGCCTCGGCGACGATGGCCTGCTCCGACGAGCAGATGGTCCCGTTGTCGAAGGTTTTGCCGTGCACCACGTCGGCGACCGCCTTGGCGATATCGGCGCTGCGGTCGATGAATGCCGGCACGTTGCCCGGTCCGACGCCGAAGGCCGGCTTGCCCGAACTGTAGGCCGCGCGCACCATCGCCATGCCGCCGGTGGAGAGGATCACGCTGGTGCGCTTGTGGCGCATCAGTTCCTGCGCGGCCGCCACGCTCGCCGAACCCATGCAGCCGATGACGCCGGGCGGCGCGCCCGCTTGCTCCGCGGCTGCGCGCATGATCGCCGCCGCCTCGCAACTGCACTTCATCGCCGACGGGTGCGGGCTGAGCACGATGGCGTTCCGCCCCTTGATGGCAATCAGCGCCTTGTAAATCGCGGTCGAAGTGGGATTGGTGGAGGGCAGGATCGCCGCCACCACGCCGACCGGCACCGCGACTTCCAGAATGCCGCGCCCGCGGTCGTCGCTGACTACGCCGACGGTCTTCAGCGGGCGGATCGCGTCATAGACGTGCTGCGCCGCGAACAGGTTCTTGACCGTCTTGTCGGCGACGACGCCGTAGGTGGTCTCCTCGACCGCCATGCGCGCCAGTTTGTCGGCGTTGGCGGCCGCGGCGGAAGCCATGGCCTCGACCACGCGGTCGACCAGCTCCTGCGAGAAGTGCTGGAATTTCTGGAAGGCTTCCCAGGCGCGGTCCACGAGCGCGCGCGCCTCGGCAATCGAGGCGGCGTCTTTCTCAAGGACCAGCTTGGGGACGGAACTCATGACATTGCCGAATTGCTGAATTGCCGAACTGCCGAATTACGGAATGCCTGGAGGGAGCACACGATTCGGCAATTCCGCAATTCCGCAGTTCGGCAATGAACGGTTATCCCAGGCTGCCGGCTTTCTTGGCCGGCGCCTTGCCGCTGATCATGGGCATGCCGGATTCGAGGTCGCCATGGGGACGCGGGATGACGTGCACCGCGACCAGTTCGCCCACGCGCCGGGCCGCGGCGGCACCGGCGTCGGTGGCTGCTTTCACCGAGGCCACGTCGCCGCGCACCATCACCGTGACGTAGCCGGCGCCGATGTATTCCTTGTGCACCAGTTCGACGTTGGCGGCCTTGACGGCGGCATCGGCGGCTTCAATCGAGCCCACCAGGCCCTTGGTTTCAATCAGTCCGAGAGCTTCCATACGTATCTCCCAAGAGTGCGCGGCTACGCTATCACGGTGAAGAAGCTCTTAGCAATTAGCTGTGAGCTCTTAGTCTTGAGCTCTGAGCTTGATTCGGGTAACGCAGCGACTTGTTTCTGCCGCCGCTGACTCCTGTCGAGGGTTCACCGTGCTGGTTCAGAGACAAACAAGCTCAGAGCTCAGAGCTAATAGCTCAAAGCTCGATATGCTATTCTCTATTGTTTAACCCCACGCTGCCGACGCCGCCATGCTGATTTCCAAGGAATATGTGGGCTACCTGGCCCGCGAAGTCACCAAGCAACTGCTCAAGGGCGAGTTCATCGAGGCCAAGAGCGAGAAGGTGGTGGCCGATAAAGTGCACGCCGCCCTGCTCGACGAGTTGAGCCTCGAAGACCGCATCAACGACGAGGTGCGCGCGATCCTCGAGACCTACTCCGACGAGATGCGCAAGACCGGCGCCAACTACCAGGAGATGTTCAAGAAGGTAAAGAACGAGCTGGTGCGCAAGTATAAGGCGGTGCTGTGATGCCGGCGCCTCCCATCACCCCGCCGGGACCGGGCCGCATCTCGCGCGACAAGGTGAACCGCCTGGCCCACACCGTGGCCGATGCCCTGGCCGAAATGCCCGAAGTGGACTTCGTCGAGGACCGCAACACCGTCCGCCTGGAAGCCCGCCGCATCCTGGAAGAGCTGTTCAAAGAGGAATCGCGCATCGACGCCGAAGCCCGCCGCAAAATCGAAAGCCAGAAGCGCACCATCCTCGAAGGCAGCCAGGAGTGGGACATCCTCTACCGCAAGTACTACAACGAGGAAGTCAAGAAGCACGGAATCTAAGCATCGGGTGATCGGGCCATCTCACCATCGGGCCATCGATTCCTTGCCGGCTGATGATCTGTCATCCTGAGCGAGGGCGAATGCCCGAGTCGAAGGACCCCGGCCAAATCGGCACCACACCAAATGTCAATGGCTCTTCGGCCACGTCCTTCGTAGCACCGGCCGTTCCGGTAAAAGAACAGTCAGCGGTACCGTAGCCGTCAGCAGTCGCTGGGTCCTTCGACTCGGGCATTCGCCCTCGCTCAGGATGACAGAGCTGGTTGATCATATGACCCGATGAGATGACCCGATCACCCGATGACCCGATCACCCGATTACTCGATCTCCCCGAAGACTTCCCTGGCTGCGACCACCGTGTTGCAGTGGATGGTGATGGTGTCCTCGACGTTCTGCGCGTAGCCCCCGGCGAAGGTCACCATGACCGGAATGTTCCGCGCCTGGGCGACTCGAAACACCAGTTCGTCGCGTTTCTTTAATCCTTCCATGCTAAGTGCCAGGCCGCCGAGTTGGTCTTCGCGGTAGGGATCCGCGCCGGCCACGTAGCAGATCAAGTCCGGCTGGAAGTGGCGGAAGGCGGAGCTGAGCGCGTTGTCCAGCCAGGCCAGGTACTGCTCGTCGCGCGTGCCGTCGGGCAGGTTCACGTCGATCGACGAGGCCGGCTTCCACATGGGGTAGTTATGCTCCTGGTGGAGCGAGATGGTGAAGACGTCGTCGGCCTGGGTCTCGCGAATGGAGCCGTTCTCGGTGCGGCGCAGCGTGGCCCCGGCGGCGGACGGCAAGGGATCTCCGGGCGTCGGCCTGCGCTGGAAGATGAAGGCGGTTCCGTTACCCTGGTGGACATCGCAATCGACCGTCATGGCGCGGGCGATCTTCTTGTCCTTTTGCAGGCGGCGGATGGCCACCGCCACGTCGTGAATCATGCAGAAGCCCTCGCCGTGGTCGGGGAAGGCGTGGTGGAAGCCACCACCGACGTTGATGCAGACGCGGTCGTAGAGCGCGCGCTCGGCGGCCAGGATGGAGCCGCCCGCCGCCAGCCAGAAGGCGTCCACCAGCTCCTCGGAGTAGGGAATCTCCATCTGCAGCTCTTCCTGGGCGCTGAGGGTGCCGGTCTGCAGCTTGTAGACGTACTCCGGGGTGTGCACCAGCAGGACGTCCTTATCGGTGGCGGGCTGCGGCTCGAGAAAGTCGTCGGCAACAGCGATGCCACTCCCGAGCAGGCGCTGGTGGATGTGGCGGTACTTTTCCGCCGGGAAGACATGCTGCCCGATGGGCAGAAAGTAGCGGTCGCTGTATACCAGCTTGAAGGGCAGCATGGGAGCAAGAGAGCTTAGCTGCTGGGAGCGGGAATCGGCAACCCGGCAGGTATGGTGATTGGGTGATTTAGTGATTGGACCGGCTACTTACACCCCCGCTAGATCGTTAGGCCCAGGCCAATCACCAAATCACCCAATTCCCAAGTCTCTCCTAGTCCCTTGGTAATCCAGCAGCAGTTTCCAATCCCGCGCCGGGGGCATCCAAGTTAGGGCTACAGGGTCAACTTATGGGAACCAACGACGATCGCACTCCGCACGACCTGGGAGGCACACGGCGGCTGCTGGACCGCGCCCGCGAAGAGTTGGGCGACATGGAACGCCGGCTGCGCCGTAAGATGCGTCTCCACCCCAAGGGCAATACGCCGGAGCCCGGCGCGGACAGCGAGTCCTCGCCCGAGCCGGTGGGCGCCGACGAGAAAGCCGCTTAACTCCCGACTCATTCGTATCATCCCGCGGCACGGACTTCGGTCTGTGCCGCTTTGCTTTTTAGAAGGAAACACCCAACGCAGAGGACGCAGAGAACACGAGGAAGAAAGAGGAGAGACAGGAAGAAAAAGAAGAGGGCGAAGAATTGAGTATGGAAGAATGACGCCAATATTCAATTTTCATTTTTCAATATTCAATTCTTCTGCCTCCACCGACTCGGCGTCTTCTGTGTTGGTTTTTCCGGATGTGCTTGCGCACCCTGGGGACGAATGAAGTAAACTCTGCGCCTCGACTGCCTTACCCCAGGAGCTAATCGATGCGTACTTCCTTCCTGCGATTCCTCTGCGCCACGCTCGCGCTGCTGCTGGCGCTTCCGCTGTTCGCTGCCGGCCCCGCGATCGACAACTCGGTCTTCGAACACCTCGAATTCCGCAACATCGGCCCGTCGAATATGGGCGGGCGCGTGGCGGAGATCGTCGGCGTGCCCGGCGATCCCAACCTCATCTACGTGGCCACCGCCGCCGGCGGCCTGTTGAAGACCACCAACGGCGGCGTCAGCTGGCATCCCATCTTCGACAAGCAGGATGTGCTCTCGCTGGGCGCCATGGCCGTGCAGCGTGACAATCCCGACGTCATCTGGCTGGGCACCGGCGAAGGCAGCCCGCGCAATACTATCTCCTTCGGCGACGGCGTCTATCGCTCGCTCGACGGCGGCAAGACCTGGCAGCACATGGGCCTGAACGACAGCGAGCGGATCACTCGCATTGCGATCGATCCGCGGAACCCGAACCACGTGTTCGTCGCGGCCCTGGGCCACGCCTTCGGCGCCAACACCGAGCGCGGCGTCTTCATGACCGAGGACGGCGGCAAGACCTGGCAGAAAGTCCTCTACATTGACGACAACCACGGCGCCGCCGATCTCGACATCGATCCCAACAACCCTAACCTCGTCTACGCCAACATGTGGCACTTCATCCGCCGGCCGTGGAAGTTCGAGAGCGGCGACGAGAAAGGCGGCGTCTTCAAGTCCTCCGACGGCGGCCACACCTGGCACCAGCTCACCAATGGATTGCCCAAGCTGCTGGGACGCAGCGGCGTGCGGGTGGCGCCGAGCAATTCGAACGTGGTGTACGTGGTCGCCGAGAGCAAGGAAGGCACGCTGTTCCGCTCCGACGACCGCGGCGAGCACTTCCGCAAGGTCAGCGACCGCGCCGCCATCCTGGGTCGCGGCCTCTACTACGGCCACATCACGGTCGATCCGACCGACGAAAACCGCGTCTACGGCATCGGCATGCAGCTCAGCGTGTCGGAAGACGGTGGGCGCACCTTCCGCACCATCGGCAACCGTACTCACGGCGACCACCACACGGTGTGGGTCGATCCCAAGGACCCGCGGCGGGTGATCAACGGCGATGACGGCGGCATCTACATTTCCACCGACCGCGGCGCCACCTTCCGCTTCACCAATAACTTCCCGCTGGCGCAGCTCTACACTGTGCACGGCGACACGCGCGAGCCGTTCTACAACGTCAGCTTCGGCCTGCAGGACAACGGCACCTGGACTGGCCCGTCGCGCACCCACGATCCCGTCGGCATTCTCAACGACGACTGGGAGAATGTCGGCTACGGCGACGGCTTTTACATCGTCAACCACGACCAGCACCCCAACATCTACCTCACCGATTCGCAGGGCGGCAACATCGAGCGCGTGGAAGTCGCCACCGGTGAGGGGATGAACGACAACCCGCAGCCGCGGCGCAATGACGGCGGCCCCACCGGCGAACTGAAGTACCGCTTCAACTGGAACACGCCCATCGTGGTTTCGCCGCACGATCCCAACACCGTCTATTTCGGCGGCAACGTGCTGTTCAAGTCCACCGACTTCGGCAAGACGTGGACCATCATCAGCCCCGACCTCACCACCAACGATCCTTCCAAGACCGGCAACGCCGGCGGCGGCGTGTGGGATGAGAACACCACCGCCGAGTACTACGAGACCATCATCAGCGTCGCCGAATCGCCGGCGCGCGCCGGAACCATCTGGTGCGGCACCGACGACGGCCAGTTGCAGATCACCACCGACGGCGGCAAGAACTGGACCAACATCATCGGCAACGTGAAGGGCGTGCCGCGCACCGCCGAGGTGTCGCGCATCGAGCTGTCGCGCAGCGACGCCAACACCGCCTTCGTGAGCTTCGAAAACCACATGTTCGACGACTTCCACCCGTACATCTTCAAGACCACCGACGGCGGGAAGACGTTTACCAACATCACCGGCAACCTGCCCGAACGCGATTACGTGTGGGTCGTGCGCCAGGATCCCAAGAACCCGAACCTGCTCTATGCGGGCACGGAACTGGGCCTGTACGCTTCCTTCACCGGCGGCAATACCTGGGTGCCGCTGCGTCTCGGCAACCTGCCCCCGGTGGCGGTGCGCGACGTGAAAGTGCATGCGCGCGAGAACGACCTGCTGGTCGCCACCCACGGGCGCTCGGTGCAGATCTTCGACGACGCCACCGCGCTGCAGGAAATCACGCCGGAAATCCTGGCCGGCGACTTCCATCTCTTCGGCATGAGGCCGGCGTTGCGCGTGGCGCAGCATGCCACCCATCCCGGCATCGGCGACGCCGTGTACCTGGGGCCGAACCCCGCCTACGGCGCGCTCATCACCTACTACCTCAAGGACAAGCTCGATTCCAAGGCCGACGTCAAGCTGGAAATCCTCGACGGCAACGGAGCGGTCATCCGTGAGCTCAAGGAATTCCCGCGCGAGAAGGGCCTGAACCGCGTCGCCTGGGACCTGCGCGTGGAAGGCCCCAAGCCGCGGCACGAGCCGACGCCCGAGGAGCGGGAGCAGCGGCAGTCGTTCTTCTTCCGCCCGCAGACCGGCCCGCAGGTGCTGCCCGGTACGTACAAGGTTCGCCTGACGGTGAACGGCAAGTCGCAGGAGAAGGCGGTCGCGGTGCGCATGGATCCCACGGTGCCGGTCAAGGTCGCCGAGTTGCAGGAGCAGTACGACCTCGGCCTGCGCTTGCGCGACATGATCAACGAGACCAACACCGCGATGCGCTCCATGGACAGCATCAAGCAGCAGTTGCAAACGGTGCAGGGCACGGTGCGGTCGCTCTCGCCGGACGCGCCCAAGGAGCTGACCTCGACCATCAGCGCCGACGCCAAGGACGCCGACGCGCTGCTGCTGAAGATGGTGCGGCCGGAGAACATTCCCGGCTACTCCATGGGGCCGCGCCTATCCGATCTGCTCAGCGGGCTGCTGTACAGCTCGCAGCAGTACGACGGCGCGCCCACGCAGCCGCAGAAAGATTTATTCCAGCAGTTGCAGGGCGAGTTCCGGCAGCAGATGGCGGCGGTGAACGAGTTCAACACCGTCAAGCTGGCCAAGCTGAACTCGATGCTGCAGCAGAACAACATCCAGGTCGCGATCTGGGGCGGCAAACCGCTGCAGCCGGCGAGCGGCGGCGTGCCGGCGAAGTAGGGCATCGCCGCTGGCGAAAAAACTCTGGGGCGGCTGCGGCCGCCCCGACTTTTTGTCAGCATGTAGGGTGGAGCAGGGCTTAAAGCCCACTATGAGAGCCGGCTGAATCGCAGGGCTGAAGCCCTGCGCCACCCACACACAGCCGCCAGCAGAGTCTTGCGGCGACGCTAGACGCCCGTTAAGAACGTGAGCGACAGAGAGCTAGCTCTTGCCACGCCCGTGTCCCTTTGCCTTGGGCCGCAGGGGCGCCGCGTGCTCGGGACTGGAGATGATCTGCTTTTCTTCCGCGCTCATCGCCCGGCCGAAGGCGGCGCGGAACAGCGACTCGGCGGTCGCCGGCCGCGGCCGAAAGCGGAAGCAGGGATGATCGAGGAGCGACACCGCTCCGATCAGGCTTGGATCGCCCAACGGCTTGAAGCGGACGCGGCCCTTGCAGGTGGCGCAATAGGGAAAGACCTCACCGGCCAGCAGCAGTCCGCGGTGGGGCGCCTGGTGTCGATCGTGGGTCGCGAGGTACAGACCGTCGGCGGGGACCGCTTGACCAGGTTTGTGCTGAGTTCGCAAAAGCGGAAGCGTGCCCCCAACTTCGCCGTGCAGCGGGCGATTCTTTATCAGACGGAAAAAACACGCCGCTGAGTTGCGTCGGATGTTCATTTTTGGACTCGGGCGGGGCAGTAGGATAGTGGAGCCAATGAACGCAAGCGATAGGACGCTTTCGCGGTGGCGCGCCATCGCGCGCGGCGCGTGTCCGCAGTGCCGCCGCGGCGCCATCTTCGCCCGGCGATCGTTTTTCGGATTTCCTCCCATGCACACGCGCTGCCCGGTGTGCGGACTCAAGTTCGAGCGCGAGCCGGGATATTTTTTGGGGGCGATGGTAATCGGCTATACGCTGGCGGTGCCGGTCATGGGAGCGGCCATCCTGCTGCTGTGGCGCGCGACTCGCTGGGAGTGGAACACCATCCTGATAGCCTCCGGGGTGGCGCTGCTGCCGTTTGTGCCGGCAATCACGCGCTGGGCGCGCGTGCTTTGGATCCACTTCGATCGCGGCGTGGACCCGGAAGATTGAAGATTTCAGATTGGAGATTTCAGATTGAGGGTTGGAAGCGGCCGAGAGCGGTGGCTGCACGGCGAAGAATTGAATCTTGAAAATTGAATATTGGCGGTGAGTCCGAGCAGCACCCCGGCCAATATTCAATCTTCGATATTCATTCCGCTTCCTGAACCCACGAAAATCTACGCTACCAGCAGGGCCCTGGGCCAATCTTCAATGTGAAATCTTCAATCTGAAATTCCTCTACTCCGCCGCCTGCGACAGCGCTGCCGGCGTTTTTCGCTGCGCGCGCAGCATGTCCATGATCGCCTGGTACATGCGGGCGCGCAGCTGGTAGCGCTCGTGGGCGCGGGTGACGTAGTGCACGTTGACCTCGATCCCCGCCGCCGTCGGACGCAGGCTCATCGCCGTGGTGGGCGAGAACTCGCCTCCGCTGTGGCGCGGCCCCCGCGTCCATTCCTCGCGCGCCAGCCGCTCGTTCTCGGCGGTCATCTCGCCCACGATTTTCTGGATCTGCTCCGCGATTCCGTAGGCGCGCTCGTCGTGCGGCACGGTGACCTGCAGGTCGTCCCACAGCCACTGCCCGACGGTGGAGAAGTTGAAGTAATGGCCTTCGACGGCGAAGCTGTTCACGAAAGCGACTTTGCGTCCTGTCGGATGCCCGGCGTCGCTCCAGTTACCGGTTTCCATCAGCAGCGTGCGCAGCAGGCCGATCTCCACCACTTCGCCGCGCACGCCCTCGATTTCCACCCAGTCGCCCACGCGGATGCCGTTCTTGCCCATGAGCACGAACCAGCCGAAGAAGGCGACGATGAAATCTTTCAGGATGACGGCCAGGCCGGCGCTGAGCAAGCCGATGAAAGTGGAAAGCTGGCTCGGCGGGCCGAAGACGATCAGCAGCATCACCGCCAGCCCCAGTGTCTGGATCGCCAGGCGGGAGACGGTTCGCAGCGTGTGCAGGCGGCGCATCTCGATGTTCATGCCGCGCAGGGAGCGCTCCACCACGCGCCCCGCGATGAACATCGCCATGCCCAGCAGGAGGAGGAAGAACACCGCGACCAGAATGCGGTGCGCCGTAGCGCGCAGGCGGCGCTGGATCAGCTCCCGCCAGCGGCCGTAGAGATCGCGCAGCTGCTGCTCGTCCTGGACGCGCTTGTCGAGCTCCGCCAGGGTCTTCTGCTCGGAGGACAGATGCTTCAGCGTGGCCACGTCGCGAGTGTCGGCGGCGGGCGCCGGCGCCGCCGGGGCGGCGTGCTGTTGTTCGAGCTGGTTGTGCTGTTGGGCCAGCGCCTCGGCTTTGGCCTGCGCTTCGTCGCGGGCCTGGGCAAGCTGCTGGTCCGCTCCCCACAGCCGATTCAGCAGGCCGATCTGCGCGGAAAGGTGCGCCGGCACGGGTTGTGCATTCACCGCCGGCAGCGTGTCGCCGGTGTGCTGGGCGTTGTGCTCGTCCAGCAGCCGCTGAATTCTGATCTGCGCATCGCCGCCGGCGCGGGCCAGGTCCTGGCGCGCGTCGTCGAGTTCGTCGTCGTCGAGTTCCTTCTGCGCGGCTGCCAGGGCAATCTGCTGCTGCAAGTCATCCTGCTGCGCCGCCGGCGCCGCCGCCAACGCTTTCTTCAACTGCGCGATCTGCGCCTCATCGGCGTTGACCTTGGCCTGCGTCTGCTGCACGCGGGCAAACAGAGTTTTGTTCTGCGCCGTGGGAGTGCCGCGCTCGGTGGCGTTGCGCAGCGCGGCGGCAAAGGCGAGGTCCACCTCGTGGTCGGCGAGGCGCAATGCTTCCTGCGCGAATTCGCGCTCGGGATTGATCTGCACCAGGGCGGCGAGATTGCGGGCGGTCTGCAAGGGCCGCAGGTCCACGACATCGGCAGCGGCGCGCCGGCGCTGCGGCACCCAGTCGGAGGTGAAGAACACTCCCACGCCCGCGGCCAGCAAGAGGGCCAACAACAACAAAAACAAGCTTCGATGAGGAAATTTCATGGGGGGATTCGGTGCGCTTATTGTAGCGGAGTTGCTGAAGGTAAGTAGATGAAGCTTGCGCCGGGGATTGCCGGGCGGCGTTCTTTGAAGGGTGGGCTGCTGAAAACAAGAGAGTTAGATAGACGCGCTGCGCTGGAACGAGAGCCCAGGGGGCCGGAGAGGCGGAACAGCTCGGAATTCGCAATAAAAGAGGGGCAACGATTTCCGTGTTGCCCCTACTCTAATACGTCAACTTGCGCCAATGCTCCTTGGCATCGGGAGGCGGCGCGGAGCCCGTGATGAGGCTACCACTCAGCGCGGGCTTTTTTATTGGATGCGGGGTCAATCGGACTCGAAACGCTCGCTCGCCTGCTGCACCACCTTCTTGGCGCGGGCGGTGATGTTGTCCAGCGTCGAGTTCGCGCGCGCGGTGATGTTGCCCAGCGTCGAACCGATCGAGCGCGCGACATCCGTCAGAGGGTTCTCTGCCGTGGAGCGCGGCCATGGGGAAGCTGAGCGGGTCTTCTTGCGCGCGCTCTTCTTCACTTTGCCCGCCGCCTTCTTCGCTGCCGGACGAGCGCTGGCCTTCTTCTTCGTCCCAGACTTTCGCGCTGCGGATTTCTTCACCGTGGATTTCTTCGCGCCCCGGGCGGGCGAACTCTTTCGCCTTGCGGCCATGTGCATCCTCCCCGAATGCGCCGTAGTTTACAGGATTTCCCGCGTCCGCCAGCGCCGATGTGCGGCCCGCGGTAGTGCCTACTTGGTGCCCGGCGCGGTTGTTTGCTAAAATCACAAGCAGTGTGACAGCCGCGAATCACGCGGCGAAAACCTCCAGTGGCGCTATCGTCTAGGGGTTAGGACGGAAGATTCTCAATCTTCAAACCCGGGTTCGATTCCCGGTAGCGCTACCAGCTTTCCTTCCAATCAGTTGGGCCTGATTTCACCTCCTGCACCATTTCCGGGTTGTGACGTGGTTTGTGACATAGCCGCATCCGGCATCGCGGAGTGGTTGCGGCGATCGATGATGTTGCGCACCTGATCGACCTCGGGATGCTGATATCGCATGGCCGTCTTGACTTGGTGATGGCCCATGACCTCCATGGTCACCTTCAGGTTTCCGGTCTTGCTGTATACCTCGGTGCCGAAGGTGTGGCGCCCGGAATAAAGCACCACGGACTGCGGCAGGCCGGCCTTCTTCCGTGCTTCGACCCATTGCTGGTTCACCGTCTCGATGTGCCCGCTCTTGGCACGCTTCGAGGGAAATACCCATCCCTCGGTGCGGCCCCTGAGCCGGACCATCAGTGCGTCGGAGACTCGCTGGCTCAGAGGAACCCAGCGGCGCGACTTGTTGCCCCTCTTTCCGAAGGGGACCAAGATCGCGCTCTGATTCCAGAGGATCTCTTCTGCCCGCATGCGAAAAATCTCGGACGGCCGCATGCCGGTGTCCTGGATGGTCAGCAGCACGTCGCGCAAGGGTTGCGGAGCGTGCTTGAGCAGCGCCGTTTCGCGCTCGGGGGTGATGAGTTGGTCCCTTCCTGTTTCCTCGAGCTCGGCTACTCGCGGCGCTCGCGCAATGACTTTCCACTCCTCCGCCTTGTGAAGCATGCGGCGGAGCGTGCGCACCGCTTTGTTGAAATGGCTGGGGCTGCCGGGAATCTGCATCACCTGCGCATCGTCGTTGCCGATGTCGGTCAGCGTCATCCCCGCCACCCTCTGCAGCTTCAACAACGCCCAGCCGTCGCGATAGTACCGCTTGCTGCCGGCGCACAGCCGCGATTCCTCCACCCACTTCAAGAATCGCTCCGAGAACCGGGAGAGCGTGGGCGGCCTTCGCGGAAGGGTTGAGCCCTGCTGGATCGCTTGCGCGACCAGCATGGCTTCGATCTTCTGGGCCTTGCGTTCATTGGCTTGTTTTGTGGTTCCACGGTATCTCCGCCCTGCGACGAAGAAGTCGTAGTGCCACACCTGGTTACGCCGATAAAGCACTGTGTGCCTCCGTAACTTCCCGCACGGAGGGCTGATGTCGGTTCCGGTTGATGTAAGCCAGAACGTCACGCTCATCATAGCGAACCGAGCCCTCAAGTTTCACCCAGGCGGGGCCGACGCCGACGTTGCGCCAGTAACGCAAGGTCCCAACCGGCACGGCCAGCATCTCCGAGGTTTGTTTGGTGGTCAGCAGTCTTGTCCTGGCGGTGAAGGCGCTCATCGCCTCACCTCCGAATTTGCCTGGGCGACGGTGCGCCGGAGTTGGATCGTCAGCCAATTGCGGAGGGAGCGCCGGCCCGCGTTCGCGGAGTGGACGCACAGCCACGCAACCCTGGCACTGCGCTCGTTCCGCAAGACCTCGCCGAGGGAAATCGGAGGGGAGTAGCGGGCGTGGCGTGGCGCCACGGTCAGCCAAACGTTGCGAATTTCAACAGCATCAGTCGGGCATGTCATTCTGGCCTGCCCACGGCCTTGGATTTGAAGTGGAAGCCGCCTTCAGGGCCGTGTCCCCGAGCCGCCTGCCGCTTCCATCGCGGGCGCCCGGGGGCGTTGTTTGTCGCTTTCCTCCAAGAATTTCAGTTTCACAGTCGCATGCCGCTCGGCACGTACCAAATAGTCCGCACCGATTTTGTCGGTCTGCGCCCCTCCGCGCATCGTCCCGTTGGTCCAGGTCGGACTTGTACCCGGCCTAAAGAGACTCGCGCCCCGCTAAGGCGGAAGGCGCTTAAGCCTCGGTACCCACGGCAGATAGATCTGTCCGCAGGCCCGCAAGAGCCCTCTGGACTAGTCGCATCGGTCGCTACCGGTGCGAGTCACCCGAAGGAGAACGGTTCGCAGCCAATG
>DASUBK010000401.1:0-2290 GCA_035763305.1 Terriglobales bacterium
CATCAACCAGGCCAGCACCACCTATCCCAACACCGGCTACGTGACCGACGGCACACCGCCGACGCAGACTCCCGAGCCGGGCAGCATGTTCCTCTTCGGCTCGGCGCTGGCGGGCTTCGCCGGTCTGATCCGCAAGCGCTCCAACCGATAACCTGCCGGCCTGTCTGTCCACCAACCCACTCCTGCCGTGCCGCCCGGAACCTGGGCGGCACTCTTTTTTTGCCGCCGTTCTGCTCTGCTTCCCTGCGAAAAACCGGGGCTGACGAGCAGCCCCGGTTGGATTTGCGTTAGGTCCATCCGGCGTCGCCGGGCCAGACGTTGTTTACTTGCGGCCCGCCGTCACCGCCTTGCGCCCGTGGCCGTTCTTCGACGCCGCTGCTTTGCGCCCGTTGCTGCCGTTCAGCATCGCCGTGACTTCGCTCTCGTCCACGTCCATCACGTACGCGATGCCGCTGATGCGCGACGCTTCCGGCGTCAGCGCCGCGATGTCGTCGCGCGTAATGTACGGCATGGCAAACTTGCGCGCGCCGCACATGAACTGCCGCAGGCCCTGCGCCAGCCGCTGGTTGTAGGTGTACACGCCGATCGCGCCCGTGGGCAGCTTGGCGAAGCGGTCGCCCAGCATCTGCCGCAGCTCCGGCGCGCTCACGAACACCTCGTCTACCCCCATGCCGAAGCGCTGGATGTAGATGGGCAGGTTCTGCGCCTCGATGGCCTTGCCGATGTTCTTGGCCACCATCGCTGCCGCCAGGGGCGCGCGCGCGTAGCCGATCAGCTTCACGTAGGGCGCTCCCAGCGCGAAGCCCTTGAACATCTGGTCCTCGAAGGTGAACCCGCCGGCCAGCGCGATGTCGGGGATGAACTCCTTGCGCTTCGCCAGCGTCTCCAGGTACTCGCGCAGCAGCGAGTGCAGTTCGATGCCCGGGATGCCCCACTCGTTCATCATCCGCCACGGGCTCATCCCGGTGCCGCCGCCCGCCGCGTCCACGGTGAGCAGGTCCAGTTCCGCCAGCGACGCGTACTTCACCGCCCGCGCCAGGTCCACCGGACGATACGCGCCGGTCTTCAGCGTGATGTGCTTGGCGCCCTGCTTGCGCAGCTGCTCCACGCGCTTCAGAAAAGTGTCTTCCGACGCCATGCCCACGCGCGAGTGCCGCTCGAATTCGTGGAAGGTGCCGCGCTTGAACGCTTCCACCACCATGGGATCCATCGGGTCCGGCAGCACGATGTAGCCGCGGCGCTTCAATTCCTGCGCCTTGTTCAGATCGCGGATCTTCACTTCGCCGCCGATGTCCTTGGCGCCCTGCCCCCACTTCAGCTCGACGCTCTTCACGCCCAGCTTGGCCAGCGCGTACTCCTGCACGCCCAGCATGGTGTCTTCCACGTTGGCCTGCAGGATCACTTCGCCGTAGCCGTCCATCTGCCACTCGCGGTAGCAGTCGACGCGCCACTTCAGTTCGGGGCCGTCCACCAGCTTCCCGTTCTCGAAGCGCGAAGCCATGTCCATGCCGCTGACGTTCTCGCCGATCGCCATCGGCACCCCGCTCAGCGCCAGCCCGGCCGCGTATTCCGGCCAGTTATTCTTAGCCACGTTGGTCGAACCCATCGCCGCACCGTAGAACGGCAGCTTGCAGCGGATGCCATCCTTCTTATTGCGGCCGATGGTCTGTTCCAGCTTCACCGCCGGGAACAGGGCCTTGTTGCTGTCCGCCTCCACGCCCCAGGCGCCGCTGGCGCGCCCGAGAATGGTGAAATGCGACAGGTCCACCGGGTAGTCCTTCTGCGATGCGGTCGTGATGATGCCGAACGGCTGCGGATACATCATTTCCGTGCCGCGATAGGCGGACTTGCCGATTTCGCACATCCCGATGCACCCATCGACGCAGGTGGTGCACATTCCGCTGAACGGGCTGACCGAGTCCTCCGTCCGGTTCTTGGTCAGCGTCGCCGCGGAAGCGTTCAGGCGCGTGTAGGTCATTGGTCTTCTCCTAAGATCTCGATCATCAACCGTGCAAGCTTTGAGCTCTGGGCCTTGAGCTGCTAAATTCAGCGTTCTAACTCGCGATGGCCGCCGGCTTCACTTTCATCTTGAGGGAGGTCGGCATCTTCCGAACTTCCTCGAGTCGATCGTCCAAACGACCAAAATCTGCTTCGTTCAAATAGTTCAAATCTCTTGCCAGCAGCAGGTGGTAAGTCAACTCACTTGCGGAGCCCATGGCGATCAGCAGGAAGCGGCCAAACTCGGCGTCGCTCCGCCGCCCGCATCCTTCGGCGAGATTGGCGCCAATCG
>DASUBK010000402.1:0-5895 GCA_035763305.1 Terriglobales bacterium
CTGGTTGGGCAGCGTGCTCTCGCAGAACACGCGGTTGGCATGCGCCATCAGTTCGGTCAGGGAAGAGGACGGCATGGGCGCGAGAGTGCGAAACATCGCGCTCAGATTGCTCATCAGCATCGAGGCCGCGACGCCCTTGCCGGAAACGTCGCCCAGGGCAAAGTACAAGGCGCCGGTGTCGGGGGAGACGAGCAGGTCGCAATAATCGCCGCTCACCAGGCCCGCGGGCCGGTAGTCATAGGCCAGCGACCAGCCGTCCACGCGAAGGTTCCTGTCGGGCAGGAGGCGCGCCTGCAGCTCTGCCGCCATCTCCAGATCGGCTTCCAGCGCCCGTTGCTGGTCAGGCGGAAGGTGGTCGAGACAGAAACGAGTCAAGGGGTCGGCGATCAGGCGCTCCGGTTCCACGGCTTCGTGACAGACATCGCAGATGCCCAGTGTGCCCTGCTCCAGACGGGCCAGCGCGCCGTCCACCTCGTCGAGAAGGCGTTGCACTTCGCCGTTGGCGGTGCGCTGCGAGATGCGCTGCAGGCGCTCGCGGCGGCCTTGGAGTTGCTGCCGCACGCCGGATTCCAGCGCGTCCATCGTGCTGGGCAGAGGTTGAGGAGCGTTCTGGGCGGTGGCCATGAGGACCTCCGGGATTGCCGATTGCCGACTTCCTATTGCCGATTGCTATCAGTTTACAGATGTCCGAGGGGCGACGAAGCCGCAATTTTTCCAGAGTTGAGCGGGTGCGAACCCATTCGGCCTGCGGGCTTGGCCGAGGTTGCGCGCGAGGTCGCGCGCGGTCCGAATGCGGGAAGGGATCCCGCGCGCGGTGCAATCGGAAATCGGCAATCGGCAATGACTACGGCTTCTGCGTCGGGCGCAGCACGATCTCGCTGGCGAAGGATTGCGGCGCCTGGGTCACGATCATGGCCACCACGTGGGCGACGTCGGAGCCGCGCAGCATCCTGGTCTCGTCGCGCCCGGGGTGCGGGCTGAGTTCGCTGATCGTCGATCCGGGACAGACGACCGAGACGCGGACCTTCCTGGCCCGTAACTCTTCCGCGAGCGAATAGCTCAGACCGTTCAGCCCCCACTTGGAGGCGGAGTAGGCGGCGCCGTTGGGCAGCGGGTTCTTGCTGGCGATGGAGGAGATGTTGACGATGTCGCCGCCGCCGCTTTCGATGATCAGCGGCGCCAGGGCGCGGATGCAATAGAAGACGCCGCGCAGGTTGGTGTTGAAGATGTCGTCCCAGCGCTCGGGCGGAAGCTCGAGAAGCGGGCGACCGAAATCGCCGACGCCGGCGTTGTTGACCAGGATGTCGAGGCGCTGGAAGGTCTGGCGGACGCGGGCGGCCAAACGCTCCACCGATTCGAGGCGAGTGACGTCGCATTCCAGCAGCTCGCACTCGCCGCCGTGGGAGCGGAGTTCGCCGGCGGTGCGCTCCAGGGATTCGCGGCCGCGGCCGCACAGCAGAAGGCGGGCGCCGAGTTCGGCGAGGCGCCGGGAGATGGCGGCGCCGATGCCGCGCCCGCCGCCGGTAACCAGGGCGACGCGGCCCGAAAGTGGATAAGAGGCATCAGACATGACAGTCCTTGATCTGCGGTTGTCGCTGCCGCCCTGCGGCAGCGGCGGCAGCTGATGTTTCGATGTGAACAGGCGCGGCCAGGGCGCGGAGAATACATCCAGCAGCCCCGAAACTGCATCTTAGTTGTAACGGGAAATTCACAGTTCCACGAGAGTGAGCTTGCGCGAAGGCGAGCGACATTCTTATAATCCGTGCTCCGCCTTGCACTGCCCCAACTCTAGTGCGAATCGGAGACCCGGAGCAGAAAGCAAAACGGTAGCCATCGTGCCGGAGGCGGCGCGTTGGAAGTACCGCAGTCGCCGTTTCCCAGGCCCCAGGCGCGGTAAACCTGCGCCGGACGCTGCGTGCGCCGATCCCCAGGCGTCCGTGGATGCAGAATCCCGAGTGGTGTGAAGGAGCCATCGCATGAAGAAGTCGTTGGTCGCACTTGTGCTTGTCTTGGCGGGAACGATGTGCGCGCAGGACGGGCAACAGCCACAGACCGCGCCCGCAGGTCAGCCCGCAGCTCAGGCCGGACAGCCGCAGCAGCAGAAGAAGATCATCAAGGACCCGGCGGAATACAACGCCTACATCACCGCCGTCAACCAGCAGCAGCCCGCCGCCAAGGCGCAAGCCTTTGAAGCCTTCCTGCAGCAGTATCCCAATTCGGTGATGAAGGAAGACGCGCTGGAGCAGCTCATGGCCTCCTACGGCGCGGCCGGCGACAAGGCCAAGACCGACGAAGCCGCCAACCGCCTGCTGCAGGCGAATCCCTGCAACCTGCGGGCGCTGGCGCTGCTGACCTTCAATGAGCGGGCGGCGGCGGAGCAGGGCGGCGCCAACGCGGCCCAGTCTCTAACCTCGGCCGGGCAGCACGCCACCAAGGGTATGGAGTGCGAGCAGACGGCGCAGATTCCGGAAGGCACCACCCAGGCCGATTGGGACAAGCTGAAGCAGCAGACCAGCCTGATTTTTGCCGGCGCGGCCGGCATGGCGGCGCTGCAAGCCAAGGATTATCCGACGGCGCAGAAGGACCTGCAGACGGCGGTCGAGGCCAGTCCCAACGATCTGCGCAACGTATATCCGCTGGCGCTGGCGTATCTCAGCACCAAGCCGATCGACATCAAGGGCATCTGGTACATCGCGCGGGCGGTGAACCTGGCGCAGGGCTCGCCGGCGCAGGCGCAGATCAACGCCTACGGCAAGTCGGCCTACACCAAGTACCACGGCGGCGACGACGGCTGGGACCAGATCGTGCAGCAGGCCGCGTCCACTCCCAACCCGCCGGCGGACTTCACCATCAAGCCGGCGCCGACGCCGGCCGAGCAGGCGGCGGCGATGGTGCAGAGCACGCCCATCGACAAAATGTCGTTCGACCAGTTCCAGCTGATCTTCACCTCCGGCAACCAGCAGGCCGCCGACCAGGTGTGGACCGGCATCAAGGACAAGCCGATCGCCTTCGCGGCCAGCGTGGTCAGCGCCACTCGCGACAAGCTGATGCTGGCCTCCACCGCGGACGACATCCAGTCCAATACCGCGGACGTCGAACTGACGATGGCGACGCCGCTGACGGCCGCCAAGGTGCCCAAGCCGGGCGCCCAGGTGCAGGTCATCGGCACGCCCACCACGTACGACGTGCAGCCGTTCATGATTCACATGGAGAAGGGCGCGTTCTACGGGCAGAAAGCGGAGCCCGCGCCGGCGAAGAAAACGCCGGCTCGGCGCACGCCGCACAAGCGGCCGCAGTAGGCAACAGGTAAGTTGTATGAGAGGGCAGCCGAGAGGCTGCCCTTTGTTATTTCAGATTGGAGATTGGAGTGTCGGCAGAAGAATTGAATATTGAAAAATGAATATTGAAGAATGTCCACCGGACGATCTGACCAATCGTGGCCAACCTTCAATATTCAATTTTCAATATTCAATTCTTCTCCTCACCCGTTCAGCGGCGCGATGGCGAGCCCCGGCCGGCCCATGCAGGCGAGGGCGCCTGCCTGTACGTCATGGGCTTAGCGGGCGGCCTTCTTCTCCATCACCATGGGGCGGGCGCTGCGCGGGGGACGGCGGCTGCCGTCGCGCAGGGTGCGGATATCCAGTTTGAGCTCGGAGATGGTCCGGCTGAGAGTGTTGCGATGCATGCCCAGTTCGCGCGCCGCCTTGCACTGATTTCCGTGGTTCTCCTGCAGGACCGAAAAGATAAAGCGCTTCTTGAATTCCCGTACCGCTTCCGAGTACAGGATGCCACTCTGGTGCATCTGCGTGACCAACGCCTCCAACTGGTCTTTCACGGCGGTCTCCTTATCAGGTCAGGGCAAGTTCTCTATTTTCCGGCCGCGCCGGGCGCGGGCAGGACCGGAAGCATCTTCGGCTCAATACCGGCGTGAAACTGGGCGCGCAAATCGCTGGGAGCCAGCCAGACCGCGGCGCGCGCGACTACCAGCAGGTAGGGCGCGAAGCGCGACCGGGAGAGCGGAGGAGAGGCGGGAACGAACGACGCCAGGGCCACCAGCACTACCATAGCGACCGCCAAGCCGCGGGCGAACCCGAATACGCCGCCCAGCAGGCGATCGAACCAGCGCAACCCGGCTTCCCGAACTCCCCAACGGGCGAGGCGTCCCGCCACACCCGCCAGCAGCACCACACCGGCAAAAATTGTCAAAAACCCGGCCACGTTGGCGATCCACGGCGAGCTCACATAAGGAGCGTACCAGGCCGCCACCAGGCGATATCCCCAGGCCGCCAGCAGGTAACCGCCTGCCACTCCGGCGAGGGAGAAAATCTCCACGAAGAAACCCTGTGCCGCCGCCAGCAGCGACGACAACAAAACAACCGCTACGATCAGCCAGTCCGCCGCGTTCATCCCCACACTACGCGGGAAGCTCGCGCCCGGTCAGCAGGCGATACGCTTCGCGATACTTCTCGCTGGTGCGCTGCGCCACCTCGGCCGGCAGCGCCGGAGCGGGCGGCTTCTTGTTCCAGTGAATGCTCTCCAGGTAGTCACGCACGTACTGCTTGTCGTAGGACTCCTGCGATTTGCCCGGCTGGTACTTGCTGGCCGGCCAGAAGCGCGAAGAGTCGGGAGTCAACACCTCGTCGGCCAGCACCAGCCCGCCGGCGGTGCGGCCGAATTCGAACTTGGTATCGGCGATGATGATGCCGCGGGCGGCGGCGTAATCGGCCGCCTTCTGGTAGACCTTGAGGCTCAGATCGCGCAACTCGCGGGCGAGGCTGGGCCCGACCATCTGCTCCACTTCGTGAAAAGAAATATTCTCGTCGTGGCCGGTGGTCGCCTTGGTCGAAGGGGTGAAGATCGGCTGCGGGAGCTTGTCGGATTCGCGCAGGCCCTTGGGCAATTCGATGCCGCACACCTTGCCGGTCTGCTGGTATTCCTTCCAGCCCGAGCCGGAGAGATAGCCGCGCACCACGCACTCGACGGCGACCATGTCGGCCTTGCAGACGAGCATGGAGCGCCCGCGCAGGTCGTCGGCGTATTTCCTCACGTTCTCCGGGTACTCGTTCACCTTGGCGGTGACGAGGTGGTTCTCGGTGACGTCCTTGAGGAAGTCGAACCAGAAGAGCGAGAGCTGGGTGAGCACCTTGCCTTTCTGGGGAATGCCGGTGGCCAGGACGTAGTCGAAGGCCGAGATGCGGTCGGTGGCGACGAAGAGCAGGTGCTCGTTGTCGACGCGGTACAGGTCGCGCACTTTTCCGCTGGCGTAAAGTTCGAGGTCTTTGAAGTCGGTCTGGATGAGAACGTCTTGTGCAGTTTGCTGGATCACGTTGGGACCAATCCGATAGGACAGTGGCGTATTCTAGCCGCCCAAAAGTTTTTGTCAACGCCGCCGCGATCCATCCCCGGCGGCGAAAAAAAATTTCTTCCAAAAAATATTGACATATCGCGCCGCGAGGCGAAGCGCGCGGCGAATGCGGATCTCGTCTCGATCGGATTCTCACATTCGCGTGTGATGAGTTCGAGGCGGGGAAGGGGCGAGAGGTTGCTGGGAAGGAGTTTCAGTTTCAGTTTCGGTTTCAGTTGGCCTTGGTGCAACCTCAGTGTCTTCGCGTGAACGAACGGGCCGGTTCACACACCGCCGGTTCACACGAAGGACACTAAGGTTCCACGAAGGGCACGAAGATCGAAGTACAACTACGCGCTGGCGGCGTGGGCGTGCTCGTTGAAGCGCACCGACACCAGCTTGGAGACGCCCGGCTCCTGCATGGTGACCCCGTACATCACCGGCGCCATGCTCATGGTTTTTTTGCTGTGCGTGATGAGCACGAATTGCGTGCGCGCGCTCATCTCCTGCACCAGCTGCGTGAACCGCCCCACGTTGGATTCGTCCAGCGG
>DASUBK010000403.1:0-4716 GCA_035763305.1 Terriglobales bacterium
ACTCGACGCCGGCCTCACCCCCGGCCAGGTCGTCTGGCTCTCCATCCAACTGCCGAACACCGCCCAGCACCTCGATGCCGCCGCCCGCGTGGCCTACCGCAATGGCCTGCGCCACGGCTTCCAGTTTCTCGCCTTGCCCGATGCCGAGCGCAACCTCCTCCGCTCCGCCCTCCGCCGCCAGCCCTAGACCTCGCTTCTCCTGGACCGCGCGCGACCTCGCGCCCAAACGTCGTTCACATGCAATTTCGGTCCGTTCATCCCAACCCGATATCTCTGGTTCCACTTCCCCGTCTAAGCTGCAACCAGAATGGGGGAAACGTGCGCCTGAAGATCGCTTCTGTTCTCCTGATTTTTTCTGTCACCCTGCTGGCTCAGGCTCCGGCCCAGGACGCCTCAATTGCGCGCGAAATCCACCAACTGCGCAAGGCTGCCGGCGCACAACCGCCCAGCGACGACTGGAACAGCCTCAAGGCGCGGGTCATGCAGTCCCTCGATCTTGCGGATCGTGCCGCGCGTGCCGGCCGCAACTACCTCGCGCTGGAGGAAATGGGCCGCGCCATGGTTGTCCTGGAGGCAAACCAGGAAGCGGCGCAGTCTGCTGAGGCGGGTCTGAAGCAGTTCGAAAAAGCCTGGAGCAAGGCGAGCGTGCAACTGGTGGCCGATGACCAGAAGGCACGCCAGTGGGACTGGGGATCCGCGCCCGCTGCGGTGCGCGCCATCGGCGAGACCGCGCAAGGCGAATCGCTGGTGCTGCTGGAAGCGGCCCGTGCCTACGCCGGCGCCACGCAGCCTCAGGCAGGCTATTTCTACGTGGGGCAGGCGAAGGCGCAAGCGCACCTGGCGCAATTCGCACACACGCTCGAACTGCGCGTTTCGCAGACCTCAGCGCCGCGCGACGTCTCGGATGAAATTCGCGATCTGCAGCAGCAGATCAACGCCGAGTTCCAGCCGCCCAAATCCATCGAACGCCATTCCGACTTCATCGTGCTCAACGCGACGCTGAAGCTGGCCGGCGATTTGAATCGCCAGAAGTTCTATGCCGGGGCGCTCTACAAGTACCTGGCGGCGGTGCAACTATTGGCGATGCTCGACCGCAATGTGCCGGCGCAGGACGCGCGCGGCCAACTGCGCGATGCCGTCGCCGCGGCGCGCAAAGCGCTGAATGCGAAGCGTGATGACTCCATCGCGCAGATCTTCGTCGAGCGCGCTGAGACCCTGGTCATTTCCGATGCGCAGCCCTCCGATGCCGACTGGGCCAACGCCCAGGCGATCGTGCGGAAGGTCCTGCCCGCTTACGAAGCGGCGGTCGCCGCGTCGCGGCAGCCCAAGCGCCAGGCAGCGTCACTGGTGCGCCTGACGCTGGTGCGCTGGCCCTACACTTGAAACCTCTCCGATCCAGCAAGTTTGCTGGCCCAGGAAGTAGTGGCGAAGTACAACGGCAAGGTGGAGTTCGTCAGCGAGAACTTTGGCGCCTCGAAGCTGGCCACGCAGTTCGGGGTAACGCGGTATCCGGCGGTCTTCCTCAACGACATTCTGATCGCGCGTCCGGCGGATTTCGGTTTTTTCGGCAAAGACGAAAAACCCGGTCGCTACACTCCCTGGCGCAACGCTGACAGCCAGGCTCGCTTCAAGGCCGATCTGACCCGCATGGTGGACCTGGTGCTCGCCGGCAAGAGCGCGGAAGTGAGCCAGGAGCGCGCGGGGGACAACGCCGCCGCCGACGATCTCCCTTCCCTGCCCAAGTTCACCTTGACCGGTCTGGACGGCAAGCCGCTATCGGCGGACGAAGTCGCCGGCCGTGTGGTGCTGGTCGAGTTCTGGGCCACGTGGTGCCCGCCCTGTCGCGCGACCCTGGAATGGCTCGGCGAGGTGAAGAAGAGATACGGCGACAACGTTGCCGTGCTGGCGCTGGCGGTGGAGTCGCCGGAGAAGCAGGTTCGCAATACTGCGTCGTCGCTCAGCAAGGAGATTCGTTGGGCCATGGCCGCGCCGGAGACGGCGCGCGCCTTCGGCGACATCGTCGCCGTGCCCACCATGTTCGTCTTCGGTCGCACCGGCAAAACCGCCAAAGTGCTCTACGGCGCGCCTCCCGACCTGCACCAGCAGGCCGAGCGCGCGCTGGATGAACTCACCAAGGCGCCGACCGGCGGGCAGTAGAGGAGATTGACCGCAAAGGGCGCAAAGGAGCGTAAAGGAAGAACCTTTCGCGTTCCTTAGCGTCCTTTGCGGTGAATCTCCATTCTTCGGACCAGCCGCGCTGTACCCCGGCGCCCAGGGCCCGGGTTGCCCCTATTCCCGACAACCGGCGACCGGCAACCGGCAACTTCCGACTGTTTACAATGTCTCTTCCTGCTGCAAGCTGAGAGCTGACAGCTGATAGCTATGTCTGTGGTCATGAAATTCGGCGGCACCTCGGTCGAGGACTCCAACGCCATCGATCGCGCATGCTCCATCGTGCGCACGCGCCTTCATCGCCACCCGGTGGTGGTGGTCAGCGCCATGGCCAAAGTGACCGACAGCCTGCTCGCCATGGCTCGCGCCGCCGGGGAAGGCGACCGCGAGCGCGCGCTGGAACTCTCCCGCGGCATCCGCGAGCGTCACTACACCGCCGCCGGCGAACTGCTCGGCACCGGCGTCTTCACCCAGTTTCACGCCCAGCTGGAGGCCGAGTTCGACGCGCTCGACGAACTGCTCCGCGGCATCGCCGCCGTCGGCGAGCTCACGCCTCGGACCCTAGACAACGTCGCCTCCTACGGCGAGCGCCTCTCCTCGCAACTGGTGGCCGCCGCCTTCTCCGCCCGCGGCATGAAGGCCAGCCACGTGGACTCGCGCCAGTGCATCGTCACCGACGCCACCTTCACCCGCGCCGTCCCGCTGCTGGAGGACACTAACCGCGCCATCGGCGAGGTCGTGAAGCCGCTGCTCGACAAGAACCGCGTGCCGGTGATGGGCGGCTTCATCGGTGCCACCCGCGACGGCATCACCACCACCATCGGACGCGGCGGCTCCGATTTCTCGGCCGCCATCTTCGGCGCCGCCCTCGACTCCGAATCCATCGAGATCTGGACCGACGTGGACGGCATGAAGACCACCGATCCCAATCTCTGCCCCGACGCCCGCCGCATCAAGACCATCGGCTTCGAGGAAGCCGCCGAGCTCGCCTACTTCGGCGCCAAGGTCCTGCATCCCTCGACGCTCCTGCCGGCGGTGCAGAAGAATATTCCCGTCTACGTCCTGAACTCGCGCAATCCGGCCAACGAAGGCACGCGCATCCAGGCGCAGGCGCCGCCCTGCCGCGACCCCTTCAAAGCCATCGCCGCCAAGAAGCGCGTCACCATCGTGGACATCGTCGCCACCCGCATGCTGGGCAGCTACGGCTTCCTGCGCCAGATTTTCGAGGTCTTCGATCGCCACCGCTGCCCGGTGGACGTGGTGTCTACTTCCGAAGTCAGCATCTCGGTGACTGTGGAATCCAACGACGCCATTCCCGCCATCGCCGCCGACCTGGAGCAGATCGCCGACGTGAAGTACTCCGGACGCAAGGCCATCGTCTGCCTGGTCGGCGAGAGCCTGCGCGACACGCCCGGCATCGTCGCCCGTGTCTTTGGCGCGGTGCGCGACATCAACGTGCGCATGATCTCCCAGGGCGCCTCGGAAATTAACGTGACCTTCGTGATCGACGAGGACAACGTGCCCGCGGCGGTGAAACAGCTGCACGCCGAATTCTTCACCAACCCCGACCCCGCGGTGTTCGATTGAGTGTCGCGTAGCATCGGAAAAACCCCAACGCAGAGGACGCGGAGGATTTCAGATTTAAGATTTCAGATTGAAAATGTCGGATTAGAGATTTGCCGCTTCCGGGGTTCAATCTGAAATTGTAAATCTTCATGCTTCAATATCTCCTATCCCCCGCGTCCTCCGTTCCTCCGCGTTTCCTCTGTGTCCTCCGCGTCCTCTGCGTTGGGTTTTTCTCAATCGGCAATCGGAACTCGGCAATCAGAACTACAATGCCGCGATGAACCTTCTCGTCCTCGGCAAAGGCAAAACCGGCGCGCTGGTTGCCGACATCGCCCGCGAGCGCGGCCACGGCGTCGCCTGCGTGAGCAGCAAGGAAAACGTGGGCTGTGCCGCGCTCTCCGCCTCCGCCCTGCGCGGCACCGACGTGGTCATCGACTTCACCACGCCGCACGCGGTGCTGGGCAATATCGAAGCCTGCGCCCGGGCCGGCGTGAACATCGCCGTGGGCACCACCGGCTGGTATGGCGAGATCGCGGCCGTGCAGCAGCTGGTCAATCGGTCGAATATCGGCTTTGTCTATGCCGCCAATTTCTCGGTGGGCGTGAACCTGTTTTTCGAGATCGTTCGCGCGGCCGCGGATGGCCTGCGCCTCGGCTACTCCGGCCACATCACCGAGAAGCACCATGTGCACAAGAAGGACGCGCCTTCCGGCACCGCGGTGGCGATTCGCAATGTCATCCAGGCCGCGGCCGGCGCGAAGCTCGACATCACCTCGGTCCGCGAGGGCGAGATCGTCGGCACGCACATCCTGGAGCTGAAATCGGCGGGTGACACCATCACCCTGGCGCACGAATCCCACTCCCGCCGCGGCTTCGCCGAAGGCGCCGTTCGCGCCGCCGAATGGCTTAAGGACCGCAAGGGCTTCTACGATTTCAAGGATGTATTCCGGGAACTGTCCTAGAAGAACCCAACGCAGAG
>DASUBK010000404.1:0-2922 GCA_035763305.1 Terriglobales bacterium
GCGGCCTGCGGGCACCGTTTCGCGCGCCAGCGCGCGGCGCAGAACCACTTCGAACGCGGATTTCAGCTCCGTGTACTCGGCGTCAGTCAGCTTACCTTCCAGCCGCTCTGTTTCCAGGGCGAACAATTCTTCTTTCAACGCGGCCAGCAGGGCTGTCTTCGAGACCGGGCCCGAAGCTGTTCCATGAAGGGCGGCCGGGCGCACCGTCACATCTGCTTTCGGAGCAGCGGGGAGTGGTGCGTTCGCCGTTGCCGCGGCACCGTGCTTCGGGCGGGTGCGCAGCAGGAAGGCTGCGGCGATGACCAAAGCGAGGCCGAGGCCGCTGAGGATCCAGCCCTTGTATTTGTTCAGGGGGTCGGGGGTGTCGATCGGGTTGCCGAGTCCGCCGCCGGGACGGTTGGCCTGGGCGGCTTGCTGGCCTCCGCCCTGATCGCCACCCATGCCCTGTCCGGGCTGGCCCTGGCCCTGCGCCTGCTGTTCGCGGGGCATGGAGCCGGTGCCGGAGACGGTGAAATCGATGGGCTTGTCGGGCGAGATGTTGGTCGCAAGCCAGGTGTTGATGCCGGGCTCGCCCTGCTCGTCATGGAGGGGCTGGAAGCCGGCGCCGCTGAAGGTCATGCTCTTCGGGAGCATGATGGCGACGTTGTCGGTGGGCAGAGACTCTTTGGCGTGCAGGCTGGCGCTGCCGTTGTAGGGAATGTGGTAGCCGACCTGGAAGCGAGTCTCGCCGGGGCGAACGGGGAAGATGAAGGCGTAGTGGTCCTTGTCGCCGAGCGGGACGGGCTGGCTGGAAACGGCCATGCCGCCGGTGCTGGTGGCGGTGGCTCCTTCAAGCACTGAACCGGAGGGCAGGTAGAAGTCGAAGGCTTTGGGGCCGAACTGGGTCATCGGCGGCTTCGATTCATTGCGGATGAAGAAGCTCTCGGTGACGGAGAGGCCGGTCTGGTTGGTCTCGATGCGGGAGACGTCGGCGTAGATGTGGATGCCGCTGACTTTCGGCGCCGCGTCGTAGACGTCGATGCTGACGGTGGTCTGGTTCGGCGGAACCGATCCGTAATACTCGGCCTTCTGGTGCTCAATGCGGACGAGGTGCGGCGTACTGGAGTCCGGCACGGTGAAGGTGAAGTGCCCCTGCTTGTCGATGGTGGTGCGCGCCGACTCGTTCATGCCCTGCGCGAGATCGAGCAGGACGGCGGTGTCTCCGGCCGCGGGCTTGTTCGTGGTCTTGTCGATCGCCGTGCCGGAAATGGTGGCGGCGGAGAGCGACAACGGGAGAGCGGCGGCGGCCAGGGCGGCGATGAACTTTGGCGTGCGGAGGTGCTTCATGCTGGGGGTTCCTGTTCAGTAAGTGTGCGCGGCGGTGCCGGGCGCGGTGAGGGTCTGCGATTCGAGCAGATCGATTTCGGCGATGACGTCGGCAGTCTCGTTTTCGAGGGCGGCGCGTTGCGCGGCGTAATCCTCTTCCGGATACTTGCCCGAGCGGTATTCGAAATTGAGGTCGCGCAGATTGTCATAGAGCGTGTCGCGGCGCTCGCGCAGGTACTCGAGACGTGTCTTCACGTGCTGCGCTTCGGCGTTGTGGTCCGGCCAGAAGACGTAGAGGAAGAGGCCGATCAACAGCAGGGCAGAGGCGATGGTGCTCATATTTCAGTCTCCCTTGGACTGGCCGTCCAGGCGGACGCGGCTTCGCCGCAAAACCATATCAGGGTCATATCTCGGTCTCTCTTCTAATTCTTTCGCGGATCTCGACGGACTGCGTGTCGACGGGAACTTCAGGCATGGGAACGGTGCGCAGACGCCATTTGCGGACGAGCAGGAATGTTCCGGCGAGTCCCAGGATCAGCAGCGCGGGGGGAACGATCCACGCCACGATGTTGAAACGCGAAAGCCAGGGCGCTGCGAGGACGGTCGGTCCGTATTCGTTCTGAAAAGCGGTGAGGATGACGTTATCGCTGTCCCCACGGCCGATGGCGGCGCGGAGTTCTGCGGTTTCCTGCGACAAGTTGGGGCAGCCCATGTGGTCGCATTCGAGCAGGACCTGGCTGCATCCGCAGGCGCACATCAGCCGGTGGCCAATGTTGTCGAAGCGCGACTGCGTGTCGGCGGCGCCGAGGGTGAAGACGCCGATGACGACCAGCAGCGGAAGGAGCGCGAAACGGGTCAGGCGGCGCATCAGTCTCCGGCCTTTCCGGCGGCGACCACGTCCTGCGGGATCGCTGCCGCGACGCGGCTCTTCTGGGCAGCGAGGGCGGCGCTGAGGTTCGGAACCAGAGCGATGAGCGTGCCGAATACGGTAATGAGGAGGCCAATCCAAATCCACATGACGAGCGGGTTGAGGAAGGCCTTGACGACGGGCTGACCGGTGGCGGGATCGGTCCCCGCGAAGATGACGTAGAGGTCCCACGCCGGCGTGGAGTAGTTCGCCACCATGGTCTGCGGCTGCTGGCTGGCCTGGTAGAAGCGAAGTTCAGGAGCGAGCTTGGTGACCAGCTTGCCGCCGTGGTCGTAGACATTCAGCATCGCGAAGGTGGTGTCGTAGTTCGCGTTCGTATCCTGCGAGAAGTCTTCGCATTCGATGCGATAGGGCCCGAGGAACATGCTCTGCTTGTAGTTCATCGTCATCTGCTTGCTGGTGTTGAACGCCTGACCGGCGAAGCCGATGAAGATGAGCACCACGCCGAAGTGGACGATGTAGCCGCCGTAGCGGCGGGTGTTGCGGCGGGTGAGCTGGATGACCGAGGCGAGCAGGTTCTGTCCGGTGTGGCGCTGGATCACGCGCGCGCCACGGAAGAACTCAGCAAAGATCGCGGTGATGACGAAGGCGGCGAGGGCGAAGGTAATCCACGCATAGAAGGCGCCCTGTTCGCCGGTGGTGAAGATGGTCCACGGATGGACGCCGAGTGGGATGGAGACGGTCGCGAT
>DASUBK010000405.1:0-9350 GCA_035763305.1 Terriglobales bacterium
CGGTGAGCAGGTCGTGGGTAAGATCGCTCACTGCGCTCTTGATCTTGCTGAAGTCCACTGCGTAAGTGCCGTCCGGTTGCGCCACGAACGCGCCCTTATCCACCAGGTAATTGAACTGCATGGCCATGCCGCGCCCGTGAGCGTCGCCGGTGCCGAAGCGCATGGAGCGGAATGACGACGCCAGATACGTCGTGTACAGCTGGCGCTCGGCCGCCGACCCGCTGTGCAGCACGCCCTCCAGCTTCATCTCCTTGACGTGATCCATCAGGTACTGCAGCGCGAACAGCCCGGTGGCGTCGGCCTTGGCCTCTTCCCACGCGCTGTATAACTCCTTCAGCTGCTGGCGCGGGCTGGTCTGCTCCCCATTGACGGTGATGACGTGCGGCCCCAGGCCGTGCATCAGCTCGTGGCAAACGGTGTGGGTGAAGAACATGTCGAAGCTCAGGTCGGGCCGCGCCTTGGGCTGCAGCATGCGGGTGGCGATGGGAATCAGCACCTTGCGGAACTTAGCCTCCTGCACGTTGCGCAGCATGACGCGCTTGCTGCCCTTCTGCTGCACCACTTCTTCGTCGTTGGGAAGGTTGTAGGCGGCGGTGGTGATGCCGTGCGCGCCGTCGCCGGAAGCCAGGATCTCGTTCACCACCCGCAGCGGCGCCGCCGCGCCCAGCTTGGGATTACGGTATTGCGGGTCCTCGGGAAGATTGTCTTCGATCTCCTGCAGGTGCTCCGACAGGGCGGAGATCTTGTTCGTCTCGGCGTCGTCGCGCAGGTTCACGTACGCTTCGAACGCCGCCTTGTAGCCGAACAACTCGTCGGTGTAGGTCTCGTAGGGACCGATGGTAATGTCCAGCGGCGCGTCGAGGTCCATCCACGCCATGTCGCTCTCGCGATAGTTGTTCGACAGGAAGGCGTCGGCGCGCGCGGTGAGGAAGCGCTTCAGGCTGTCGTTGTCGGTGAGCGCGGCGGCCTGGCGCAGCAGGTCGGCGGCCTTGGTGAGGTCGGCGCGATACTCCTGCGAGTAGGGAATCGCCATCAGGTTCCGCTTGGAGTCCTGGCGGATCACGGTGAAGAATCCCAGCGCATCTGCTTTCTGGTCCGCAGGCAGGTTGTTCGCCCAGCTTTCGAAGGCTTCCTTGGTCAGGTCCTCGGGATAGAAATTGCCGCCCAGCGGCTTGCGCGACGGCGCGCCGGGGATGAACGACTTGAACTCGTCGAGATCGTCGAAGGGCCCCTTGTTGATCCAGAAATAGCGCAGGCGCGCCTGGCCCAGCGCCGATTTGTCCGCCTTCAGCCGCTCGTACAGCGCCAGGTCGCCGCTCCACAGCTGCTGCATGTAGATGTGGTTGAGGATGCGCGCCGCCTCGATCAGCTTGGGCAGCGCCTGGCTGTCGCCGCTGGAGAGGCGCGAGGTGTTCACGCGCAACGGCGTGGGCGCAAAACGCGCCGCCATTTTCTGCAGTTGCGCTGCATCCTGGGCGGCGAGAGAAGTGGTCAGCATAAGAGCCGCGATTCCGGCGAGCAGAGTCCGCATTGCATCTCCTCGGGAACGTCGCCTTGCATTATCGCAAAGCGAGCTAACGCGCGGCGAGTCTCTCTTCTTGTCATCCTGAGGAGGACGTGAGTCCGACCAAGGATCTCTGCAGTTCGTTAACACCCGAACATACACCGCCGGCAGTCGCATCCATCGACGAATGCATAGATCCTTCGTCGGGCTGAAGCCCTCCTCAGGATGACACTTGCGAGCTGCTCGTCCGCGGATCGCGCACCTCGCTCCGCGCGTAATACAGATCCTCCACCGCCTTCTGCACCTTCGCGGCAAGCGTCTCCACCTCGCGCAGCGAATAACCCGCGGTCGAGATCGGCTCACCCACCGCCAATTCCAGCGGCCGCGGCCGGATGTGGAAGCTGTTCATCGGCAGCAGTTCGTAGGTGCCCACCAGCGCCATGGGAACGATCTCCACGCCCGCCTTGATGGCGATGTAGAACGCTCCGCTCATGAAAGGGCGAACCATGCCGTCCGCCGACCGGCCGCCCTCGGGAAAGATCACCAGCGGCATCCCTGCGCGCAGCGTCTGCACCGCCACGTTCATGCTGCGCATGGACGCGCGCGCGTTGTCGCGATCGATGGGAATCTGTCCCGAGCGCCGCAGGTGCCAGCCCATAAAGGGGTAGCGGAACAACTCCTTCTTGGCCAGGATGCGGAAGTGGAAGGGCAGCTTGCTGTAGAGCACGGGAATGTCCATCGCCGAAATGTGGTTCACGGCGTAGACGTGCGGGCGGGAAGTGTCCACGCGCTCCAGGCCGGTGACCACGACGCGCGCGCCGATGGTGTGCAGGATCAGCCACGACCAGAGGCGGGCGAATCCGTGCTGCACCCGGCCGCGGCGATCAAAGAGCGACGACAGCAGCGACAGCGTGCCCAGCACCACCGTGTAGACGTAGATCACCGGGTCGAAGAAGAAGATCGACCGCACCCAGCTGAGGGCGTTGCGCAATGAAGAGTCGCGGGACACGAAGAAAAAAAGAATAGCAGGAGGGAAGGAGGATTGAATGATTTGGTGATTTGGGGATTCGGGGTGATCCATCGGTTGGGAAGCAATCACCAAATCACTCAATCACCCAATGTCTCAGTCCATCTTGTAGCTGTTCGGCAAAGTGAAATCCACGCCGCGGTCTTCGTTGACCTTGATGGTCTGTGGCAGGTCCAGGTCGGCGAGCGGAATCTTGTGGGCGACAAAGGTTCCCAGGTCGTAGAGCGTCTTGCCGACGATGGCGTAGTTCTGCACTTCCTGCTGGTGTCCATCGCGGAAAACCAGGATGGTGGGCGGCCCCAGCTGCACCGGCTCCGGCGCCTGCTTGGGCGCGGGCGCTTCCGCTGCAGGTTCCGGCAACGGAGCGCGCTTGTCTTCGACCTGGATCTGGATCTGCACCGGCTGGACCGGCTGCAGCGTCTCCGGCGGCGCGACGGGCTCGGCCGGCTCGGTGTAGTCGGTGGTGTCGTAGATGGGATAGGTGTAGGCGTACGGATAATAGGCCGGAGCGGCCCAGCCGCGCGGGCGGCGGTGACTGCCGCGCACGTTCACATCGCCGAACTGCACCGTGCCGCTGAGGGAATTAACACCCGGACTGAACAGCGGGTTGACGCAACCCATGGCCGAGGGAATCAGCGGGCCCGCCGGGCAGGAAAAATTGCCGCCGCGGTGTCCGGCATAATTCCCGCGATAGCCGCCGCCATAACTCCTGCCGAAACCGTTGGGGCCGAGCGAGGTCACGCTGGCCGGAACTCCATGAGCCTCTCCCCCGATACGAATCGAGGTGACCGAAGGCGGCGTGCCGTGGATTTGCGCCACGGCAACAGTCGCGAAGGTCGCAGCCAGCAGCACAACGGCGAATTTCGCGCCTTTCATAGCTTCATCATAGCTCAGAACGGCCCCGGCAGCGCCGCCGACACTATGCCTCTGTTTCTATGAACCCCGAAGCAGAGGGAAAGTTGGCAGTTGGCAGTTGGCAGTTGGCAGTTGGCAGTTGGCAGTCGTCAGTTGCCAGTTGTCGGTTGTCGGTTGTCGGTTGTCGGTTGTCGGTTGTCGGTTCTTTCCCTGAATCGTCCTCGCGAGGCGTCTCGCGTCAACAGGTTTATGCTAACTCATTATGTTTCTTTAACTTACAAACGGTTTGGTAACGCTGACATTTGACCGGCGACTGGCTACCGGCTACTGGTGACCGGCGACTGGCTACTGGTGACCGGCGACTGGCTACCAGCGACCACCCTACCGCACCCTCGCCAGCCCCATCAGGCTGAACAGCGCGTGCGCGATCAGGATGCCGGTCAGCATGCCGAAGACGATGCCTGCGGCCGAGGTGGCCAGCAGGTCGGCAAAGACACCGGCGATGAAGACGAAGGCGAACGGCAGGGCCGCAACGAACATGGTGTAGCCGCCCTGCTGCGGCAGCACGATGCCGAGCAAAATCAGGTAGGCGAAGGCGATCAGCGGCGCGGTGGTGCCGAAGTAGCGCGGCCGCTTCCACACCGCGTAGGTGATCAGCGCCGCGATCAGCAGCAGCGTAGGCGCGGGCAGGCGCAGGAAGAAGACGCCCAGCAACTCGTAAGTCAGCTTGTGTCCCAGCAGGCTGGGCATGAATTCGCGCCCGCCCAGGTGGGCCAGGCCGCGCAGCATCGCGTGCAGGTGGAAGTTGTAAAAAGCCCAAAACAGCAGCCAGGCCACCGCGCAGGCGGCGGCGAAGATGGCCAGGGCCGCCCGGCGTCGCTCCGGCACCACGTAGAGCATGATGGCGAACGCCAGCGGCAGGATGAGCAGCAGGCCGACCTGCGCGCCCACCGCCAGGGCCAGCGCCACCCCCAGCAGCGCGATGCGCTTCCAGTTCCACAACACCACCTCGCGCGGCGCATACAGCGTGTGCGAAACCGCGATGGCGGTGAAGATCGCGCCAAATGTCCCCCACGTCGCGAGGATCATCGGCTGGGCCGCGGCGGAGCGCTGGACCATCGACGGCGCAAAAGCGTACAGCGCCAGCGCGATGTAGCCGCCCACGTTGCCATAGAGCCGCCGCGCCACGTACCAGATCGACGCTCCCAGCAGCAGGCCCGCGATCAGGAACGGCAGGCGCGCCAGCCATCGCACCTCGGCAAAGCGTTGGAAGCGATCGCGCGGAACCTCCAGCGACGCGGTCAGAGCGGTCAGCGGCGAGCGCACCGCATCCTCGGCCACCGTGCCCGCGCTGAGCTGCGCCTGGCCTTGCTGGATGTAAGACTGCTCCATGGGGCTGAGCGGGGTGTGCGCCATCAGCCACAGGCATTGCCCGAGGAACGCCAGCAGCAACAGGGAGGCGAACACCTGCGGGCGGCCATACTGCTGCCGCCAGTCGTGCTGCAGCGCAAACGCAGGTTCGTTCAAGGATTTGGCGGTAACAGACGCGGGCCCGGGAGTGGACATCCGCCCTCAGTTCTACCATGTCCGCTTGATGGAGCGCACGCGCCCTCGCGTGCCGATTTCGTCACCACAGGTCGAGTACGCGGTACACCAGATACCAACTGAGGAACAGGATGGGGATGGTGGCCACCAGTCCCCACACCAGCGGCAGCGCGAAATCCGCGATCAGGCTGAGGATGGTGAAGACCACCCAGAACATCTTCTTCTGATCCACGACTTCAATTCTACGCAAGTAGAGGTTTCGGAGGTTTCGGAGGTTTCGTTGGAAACCTCTGAAACGTCCGAAACCTCCGAAACCTTCTTATTACCACGAATAGTGCACCGTATACGTCACCACCTGCTCGCCGTTGGCGGGCACCGGGACCGCGAACTCCACCCGTTGCGCGTCGGTCTTCTTGTACTGGTGCGACGCCTGCATGATCTTCCAATTGCTCCAGCGATACAGGTGCTCGACCACGGTGAAGGTGACCGGCACGTCCTTGTGGTTCTTCACCCGGATCTCGAAGGTCTCGTCCACCCAGCGCTGCGCCGAGTCCACGCGGTAGTCGATGCGCTTGCGCTGGCCGGTGAGATCGAAGGCGTTGCCGGTGTAGACGCGGATCGTCTCGTCCTTGGGCGTGTGGTCAATCTGGCTCTCGCCGGTGAACTCGAGATGCCCGTCAATGTCGCGGCGATAGAAGCGCAGGCGCCCCTTGGGCAGCGGCATTCCCAGGCGGTTCGCCTTGGAATTGACGACCTCCTGCACCACGAAGACCTTGGTGTTCGACTGCGTACCCAGGTCGCGGTCCCCGCGCAACTGCTCGGGCGAGTAGTACTGGTACTGGTTCCAGAAGCCCGCCTGGCCGTCGTACAGGTACACGCGCCGGGTGGCGATGCCGGTGGCGCGCACGAACTCCACCTGCTTGGTTTCCTGGTCGTGCAGCGTGGTCGAGCGCTGCAGGGTGTACATGTGGTACTCGTCGAAGCTGCGCTCGGTGACCGGCGGCGCTCCTGCAGGCATGGCCATGTCGGCGGCGCGGGCGGCCTTGTACAGCACTTCCTGCTGCTGCGGCTGCAGCTTCTGCACGTCGCCTGCGATCAGCTTCAGGCGCGCGTTGTCGAAGGTCTTCCCGCTGAAGTTTTCCAGCGTGACCCAGCCGACCAGGTCGGCGGTGTCGCCCTTGGGATCGGCGGGACCCGTGCTGTTCGCCACCAGGTTGTAGTCCGCCTCCCAGCGCAGCCCGCTGGTCACGTACGACAGCTCAGCCTCGAAGCGGCCGGGCTTGTCGGTCTCGATCTGCCAGTTCAGCGCCGGCTTCAGGATGCTGTCGCTGGTGATGGAGGGAAACAGCGGCTGGCCGGGCAATCCGAAGCGCAGCTCGCCGTCCATCTCGATAATGGGTTGCTGTGAGCCCGCCACGCCGCCGCCGTCGTAGCGCGTATAGCGCGGCACGTAGCCGCTGCGCACGATCTTGCCCTTGCGGTGATCGCCGTTGGGCATGATGAAGTCGATGGTCTGGCCCTCGTAGGCCGACAGCAGCAGTTCCTGCGAGACCGGATCGTTGCGGTAGTTCTGCTCCAAGATCTGCAGCGAGCGCTGGTTCTGCGGGTCGCGCAGCATCACCGAGTCCGGCTCCAGGTGCGACGTGATGCCGGAAAAGGACACGGTATTCACGCCTGGCTGCAGGTCCATGGGGACCGACTCGCGCACCACGGCGAACGACTGGTTGTAAATGGTTAGCACCGGCGGCTGCGGCTGCGCGAACGACAGCAGTGAAGCCAGCGTCAGTGCCAGTAGGGCGGCGGTTTTCATGATCGTCTCCTCGCTTACGAGAGGAGAACGGCTGGATCCCGCCGCCTTGCAGGGAATTCACGTTACCGAAGTAACGGGAAGGTTTCGGACGTTTCGGAGGTTTCGGATGTTTCAGGCTTTGCGGCCTCTGGGAGACCATTCCGTCGTTCGTGTCTGGTTCACACGAAGATCTCGACGGGAAACCTCCGAAACCCTCACTTTAGCTCGATCTCCACCACCTGCCCCTGCTCCGAGCCCAGGTTCCACAGCTCGTGCGTGACCTTCTGGTCCACCCAGTGGAAGTCGCCGGGCAGGACGTCTTCGGTGCGCGACGATCCGTCAGCACCCACCATCTTCAGCTTCATCGGGGTGGCGGCGATGATCACGTACGGCCGCGTGTGGCTGTGCATGGGGCTGGCCGCGCCCGGCGGCAGCACATAGCGGAAGGCCTCCAGGTGTGGCGTCTCGGCGTCCGGATCGCCCGGCCCGCGCGGCTCCGGCGGCGGGTTCGGCAAAGCACGCAACAGCTCGACGGCCATCACCCGGTACGGCCGCTCGCCGAGGTTCCATTGGCGGTGGGTAAAGGGCTGCCGGGTGTAGTCGGCGGCGTGCAGCGTTCCCGCAGGCTCGGGCCGCTCCTCGACGGCGATGCGGCCTTGCACTCGCTCCTCGATGGGCGCCGGCCCGACCACCACCCCGATGCGCTCCCGCTTGTGGGTGTGGAACTCGGTGGACTCGCCGGCGGCAACGTAAGTTTCCACCACGCGGAGGTACTGGTTCTCGAGGCGGATTTTGTGGTGCGACTCCTGGTCGGCGAGCGGCGGCGGCGCGTCCTGGGCGGCGCCCATGACGGCCATGATCGCAAGTAGAAGCACCAGACACCGCATGGACCCAATTCTATCCGGCGGATGCACGTCGCCGCTCCGCCGGCGACGCCCGCCAGGGCAGTGACCCCGAATTTCTCGCCTTAATTCGGAGTCAATTTCTCTCGCCCTCTGCTACCTCGATCCGGCTTTAATAACTAAATAGGCAACACAGGCGCGCAGCAGGCAATCAGTAGCAGGTAACACTCGCCCTACAAAGAGGTCTTGCATGCGCCGCCTTCGTTTGCTGCTGCCGCTCGTGTTGCTTGCCGTTGCCGTCGCAATCGGCTGTGGAGGAAACGCCTCCTCCAAGACACCGCCTTCAACCACTTCGGGCGGCACACCGTCACCGACCACACCCACGCCGACCCCACCGACACCCACACCGCCGCCAACGCCGACACCCACGCCCGGCCCAGGTCCGACGCCGACTCCCGCGCCCAGCACCGGAGCGGAGTACATTTACGCCAACGTGGGCACCTCGACGGACTATCCCGGCAGCATCTACGGCTTCAGCGTGGATCCCGCGAGCGGCAAGCTGTCGCCGGTCTCCGGTTCGCCTTTCACCGTCAGCGAGAACTCGCCTGCCTGCACCGTGGGTTGCGGTCAGCAGCTACTCGGCGATCCCAAGGGCAAGTACCTGTTCTCCAACTTCAACGGCCACACCACCGGCATGATCACCTTCCAGGTAGACCCGGCCAGCGGCGCCATTAATCAGACCGACTTCAGTCAACCCGCCGGGGTTTACATCTCCACCGACCCGCAGGGCAACGTGCTCCTCGGACTGGGCTTCACCAACAACACCGCTGCCGTCGAGTCCTTCGTGATCGACCGCAGCACGAACACCTTGTCGCCCGCTCCGGGGATGCCGTACCCCTTCGAGGCGCCGGCACAGACCGCCTATAACGCGCCGGCTGCCGCCAGCAACGGCTTCGTCTATTCCCTTTCCTACTGCACGCCGGACTGCGGCAGCCAGTCCAATTCGCAGTGGAATGGATGGAAACTCGATCCCGCGACCGGCGTGCTGACCCCGCTACCCGGATTCCCCGAAGACGCAGGCGGGCGGCTGATGGCGGGCCAGGCGATTACGCCCTCCGGCCAGTTCCTGTATGCGCAGGAGATCTACTTCAAGAACAACACCGGGTACTACGAGATCGTCGGCTACAAGGTGAACGCCGACGGCACGCTGACCCGGCTGCCGTGGACGGTGCCGAGCAACAACAACGGCATCCCGCCGATCGTGATATCGCCCAACGGCAACTTTCTGCTCTACAGCATGGGGACGACTCTTCAGTCGTATGCCATCGACCAGTCCACCGGTGCGCTCACCCTCAGCGGTTCGGTGTCGGTGGGAGGGAACGGGATTGGCGCCGCGGTGATCGATCCCGCCGTCAAATATGTGTATGTGGGCGCGTCGCAAAGCGCCGGCACCAGCGCCGCCATCGTCGGCTATACGGTGAATCCGACCACCGGCGCGCTGACGCCGATTCCAGGAGGAACGACGACCCTGCCCGATGCGCCAGGGTCGGTGGCCATCGTGAAACCGTAGCAGGCAGTCTGTTGGTGGAGCGCACGCGTGGTGGAGCGCAGGCGCCCACGGGTGCGTGCGTTGGCTATTCTCGAGCGAGGACGCGCGGGGCGCCCCACAACGCTGATTCACCGCTCAACATGCTGTAGCAGGCTGGCGAACACGCTGTCGAGTTCGGGGTTCCACTGGTTCCAGTCATGACCTCCATGCAGCGTGTGATATTCGAAAGAGAAGTGCCG
>DASUBK010000406.1:0-2414 GCA_035763305.1 Terriglobales bacterium
CGCGTCCTCCACCGCCCGCCAGGCGTATCCGGCCGCCGGATTCCGGGTCGCGCACCAGCGCTCATGGCGGATGATCCCGGCGCAGCGTTCGCAGGCCGCGTCGGCGCTGTAGCGGTTGTGGTGGCGCCACCTGCCATCGGGGGAAGCGGGGCTTGGCAAGAACATGTGGCCCAAAGCTTGCCAGCAAAGCGTCACGACTGGATGTGATCGGCGTCACCAAAAGCGCGGGACCACCGAAGCGCGCGCGGCCGCGGACCTCGCCTCCTCCTGGCGGGGCTTCCATCCTTCCCATTTTGGGTGGCGGTTCGGGTGTGAAATCAGCCGCTCGCTGCGCGACGGGGTCGGGAACCTCACGCCCTGCCGGCGGTGCTAGGCTCCGAGAGAAAGACGGCTGCCGGCTCGCGGAGGTCGAGATGTCCTCGCTGCGATTGCGCACCTGCGTGGCACTGTGCGCCTGGACGACCTTGGCGTGGTGCCCATTCCTCACCGCGCAACCGCCGCAGCGCGACTTGAGTTCCGCCAGCATCGAGGAGCTGCTGGAGATGCGTGTGACCACGGTCGCCAAGCGGGAACAGCCGCTCTCCGCCGCCGCCGCCGCCGTCTACGTCATTACCGGCGAGGACATCCGCCGCTCGGGCGTCGAGACCCTCGCCGAGGCCTTGCGCCTGGCCCCGGGAGTGGAGGTGGCGCAGTTTTCCGCCAATACCTGGGCCATCAGTATCCGCGGCTTCAACTCGCGGTTTGCTAACAAACTGCTGGTGCTCATCGATGGCCGTACTGTTTACTCCCCCACTTATTCGGGAGTGTTCTGGAACGAGCAGGACCTGCTGCTGGAGGATATCGAGCGCATCGAGGTGATTCGCGGGCCCGGCGCCACCATGTGGGGAACCAATGCCGTCAACGGCGTCATCAACATCATTACTCGACCGGCGGAGGAGACGGAGGGCGCTCTCCTCGGCGCCGGCGCCGGCACGCTGCAATCGCTCTCCAGCTACGCGCGCTACGGCGGGACTGCCGGCAAGCGCGGCCACTACCGCGTTTATGCGAACCACGCCCGCCGCGTTGACTTGCCGATGATCCAGGGCCGTTCCGCCGACGACGGCTGGACCACCACCCGCGGCGGATTTCGCAGCGACTGGAGATTCGACCAGGCCAACTCTTTCACTGTCCAGGGCGACGGCAGCGGCGGCCAGCCGTACGAAACGACCCCGGTGACCATTACCGGCTTTCCCGGATACCCGTCCTTTGCCGGCGGCAACCTGCTGGCCCGCTGGAGCCACGTGGCCCGCAGCTCCGAATTGCGAATCCAGGCCTACTACGACCAGGCGCGCGAGAATTTCCCCGGCATCGTCGAACTTCGCCACGACAGCTTCGACCTCGACCTTCAGCACAACATCGCTCTCGGAGCGCGTCATAACGTGGTCTGGGGCGGAACGTTCCGCAACGTCCGCCAGCGCAGCTGGGGAACTCCCATCGCCTGGCTAGTGCCCGCGGCGCGCAGCTTGCGAACCTTCAGCGGCTTTGTACAGGACGAAATCGCGCTGCGTTCCCGCAGCCTGTACCTGATAGCCGGCTCGAAATTCGAATCCAACGAGTTCACCGGCGTGGAAATCCAGCCCACCGTCCGTGTCCTGTTTACTCCGTCCCGGCGGCAGGCGCTCTGGGCCGCGGTGTCGCGCGCCATGCGCAGCCCCAGTGAAGTCGAGATTGGCATCCGCAACCTACTCCCGATGATGATGACGCAACGCCCTACTCTCGCCTTCCTCATCGGCAACGCGCATGGCCGTTCTGAAGAACTGTTGTCTTATGAAATGGGATATCGCACCCAGGCCGGCAAACACCTCTCGCTCGACGTCGCCGCCTTCGTGAATCGCTACCAACATCTGTCGGCGCTGGTGCTTGCCTCCTCCCCGCCGCCCGCGCCCGGCATTATCCCTCTCACCATGGCATACAACAGTACGGGGAGGACCTACGGAGTTGAACTCTCCGTCGCTTATGCCCCGGCAAGGGTTTGGAGGCTGAGCGGCAGCTACACCTGGCTCCGGCCGGTGGATCCCTTCGCGGCAGGGATCAAGGCTTATCCCGGCAGCGGCGACCCTCATCATCAATTTCAGGTTCACTCCCTGCTCTCTCTTCCCCGCCGCGTGGAAGTCGATTCACACCTGTATTTCGTGGGCGCCCAGCCGGAGATGGCGATCCGGCGCTACACCCGCTTCGACGTGCGCCTCGGCTGGACCTCCAATGAGCACCTGGAGTGGAGCCTCGTGGGGCAGAACTTGCTCGATTCCGCTCACCCCGAATTCTCCACCGGCAACTCCGCGCCGATCGAGGTTCGGCGGAGCGTGTTCGCCAAGATGACGTGGCGGTTTTGACGCCGCCCGGCTAAGGAGATTGTGATGCAGGCGTTTCGCGAG
>DASUBK010000407.1:0-7191 GCA_035763305.1 Terriglobales bacterium
ATGCCCCCGCGACGCCTGGCCGGGCCTCGCGGGGCAAATCCCGACCGACATCAAGGTCGCGTACCTGCGCGCCCTCATCGGCGCGGGATTCAAGCACATTGACGCGGTGAGCTTCGTCTCGCCCAAGGCCGTGCCGCAGATGGCCGATTCCGAGCAGGTGTTGAAGGAACTCGATCCGCCCGACGACGTCGAGATCATCGGCATCGTGGTCAACGAAAAGGGCGCGGAGCGCGCCATCGCCACCGAGGCCGTGCAGACACTCGGGTTTCCCTACTCCATCTCGCCGACGTTCCTGCAGAAGAACCAGCACCAGTCGCCGGAAGAGTCGCTTGACGTGCTGGAGGCAATCGACAAGAAGGCCCACGAGGCCGGCCTCGACATGGTGGTGTACATCTCCATGGCGTTCGGCAATCCCTACGGCGATCTGTGGAACCACGAGGAGGTGGTGGAGGCGGTCGGCCTGCTGGAGAGCATGGACATCAAGCAGATTTCGTTGGCCGACACCGTAGGCGTGGCCACGCCGCAGCAGATTGGCGATCTGGTGCGCGCCGTGCTGGCCAAGTACGACTACCTCGACATCGGCGTGCACCTGCACAGCCGCCCCGACCAGGCGCAGGAAAAGATTCTTGCCGCCTACGATGCGGGCTGCCGCCGCTTTGATTCGGCAATCGGCGGGCTCGGGGGCTGCCCCTTTGCCCAGGACCAGCTCATCGGCAACATCCCGACCGAGGCGGTGGTGCACGCGCTGGAGTTGCGCCACGCTCCGCCGCCGGTGCACAAGTCGCTGGAGAACGTCATGCGCATGAACGGGGACATCGCCGCGAAGCATCAAGGCTAGCGGGCCGCTAGAAGACACCCAACGCAGAGGACGCGGAGGACACAGAGGATAGGAAGTTTTTCTCTTTTCTCCTCCGCGTCCTCTGCGTCCTCTGCGTTGGGTTTTGCTTTAAAATCCGGCTGGGTTTCCTATGCCATACACCACTCTCCAGCTCGCCTACGAAAACAAAGTTGCCGTACTCACCCTCAATCGCCCCGACAAGCGCAACGCCATCAGCTTCGAACTGGTGGAGGAGTTCATGCGCGCCCTGCAGGAGGTGGAGGACTCGCCCGCCGAGGTGCTCATCCTCACCGGCGCGGGCAAGGCCTTCTCCGCCGGCATGGACCTGGAAGACCTGAAGAAGGTCCTGGGCAGGAAGCATGAGGAGAACGTCGAGGACTCGCGCCGCATGGCCGGCATCTTCCGCCGCCTCTACGACTTTCCCAAGGCCACCATCGCCGCGGTGAACGGCGCCGCCATCGCCGGCGGCACCGGCCTGGCCACCATGTGCGACTTCACCCTCGCGGTTCCCGAGGCGAAGTTCGGCTACACCGAGGTGCGCATCGGCTTCGTGCCGGCGATCGTGTCGTCGTTTCTCGTCTGGCAGGTCGGCCACAAGATCGCGCGCGACCTGCTGATGACCGGTCGGCTCTTCGACGCCGCCGAGGCGCACCGCTTCGGCCTGGTCAACGAAGTGGTCGAGCCGGATCGGCTGATGGCGCGCGCCCGCGAGCTGGCCGCCCTGCTGCTGGAGAACTCGCCCTCGTCGGTGCGCCTGACCAAGACGCTGATCAACGGCTTCCTCGCCGAGACGCTGGACGCACAGATCGCGCAGGCGGTGGAGGACAACGCCCGCATCCGCACCACCGCCGACTTCCGCGAGGGAATCAGCTCGTTTCTGGAAAAGCGAAAACCTGTCTGGACGGGAAAATAAGGGCGGTGCTATTTGTGATTTGCGATTTTTGATTTGCGCGAATTGCGACGCGCTTCCCATCGCAAATCACAAATCGTAAATCAGAAATTCTTCTGGTACTCTCTAACGTTCCGCTCTCTCGACCATGACCTCCGAGTCCCGCGTGCGCGTGCGCTACGCCGAAACCGACCAGATGGGCGTCGTCTATCACTCCAATTTCTTCATCTGGTTCGAAATCGGCCGCGTGGAATTGCTGCGCCAGATAGGCTTCACCTACAAGGAAATGGAGGCGCGCGACGGCTGCTACATCGCGGTGGTGGACGCCCGCTGCCGCTACAAATCGCCGGCGCGATACGACGACGAGATCCTGATTCGCACCCATCTGAAGAACGTGCGCGAGTCGCTGATTCACTTCGGCTACGAGGCGCTGCGCGCCGACGGCACCCTGCTGGCCGAGGGCGAAACCACGCACATCGTGACCGATGCGACCATGAACAAGCGCGTGCTGCCGGAGCGGTATCTGGAAGCCTTTCGGAAGTTGATGTTGTCATCCTCAGGATGACCAGTGTGGAGTGGGCCGCTCGCTTCAGGATCATCGCCAACACGAAGCGCTGGATGCTACTCTGCTCAAGCTAAGAGCTAACCGCTAGGCGCTAATAGCCATGAAAGCCCTTCATCTCAACGGCACCGATCTTTCGCTCGAAGACCTGCGGTCGGTGGTGTACGACCGCCGCACCGTGCTGCTCGCTCCCGACGCCCGCGAGGCCGTGCTGCGCGCCCGCGACGTGGTGGACGACCTGGTTTCCAACAACCGCGTCGCCTACGCCATCACCACCGGCGTGGGCAGACTCGCCGACGTGCACATCCCGCCCGAGCAGGTGCGGGCGCTGCAAGTCAACCTGATGCGCTCACACGCGGTGGGCGTGGGCGATCCACTGCCGCTCGAGGCGGTGCGCGCCATGATGCTGCTGCGCGCCAATTCGCTGGCCAAGGGCCACTCCGGCGTGCGCGCCGAGATCATCGACACTTTATGCGAGATGCTCAACCGCGGGGTGCATCCGGTGGTGCCGTCGCAGGGCAGCGTCGGCGCCAGCGGCGATCTGGCTCCCCTGGCGCATCTGGGGATCGTGCTCATGGGCGAGGGCGAAGCTTATTTCAGCGATCCCAATCGCAAACCGCGCCGCAAGGACGATCCTCCCGCCCGCCGCCTGTCCGGCCGCGAAGCCCTCAAGCGCGCCGACATCAAGCCGGTTGTGCTGGAGGCCAAGGAAGCCGTTTCGCTCATCAACGGCACGCAGGCGATGCTGGCGGTGGGCGCGTTGGCCCTGCTCGCCGCCGAAACCATGGTGGACACCGCCGACGTCGTGGGCGCGCTCACCCTCGACGCCTTGCGCGGCACCGACGTCGCCTTTGACGAGCGCATTCACCGCGCGCGCCCGCATCCCGGCCAGCTGCAGACCGCAGCTAATCTCCGCCGCCTGCTCGAAGGCAGCCAGATCCGCGAATCGCATCGCGATTGCGCCCGCGTGCAGGACGCCTACTCGCTGCGCTGCATGCCGCAGGTGCACGGCGCGGTGCGCGACGCCATCGCCCACTGCCGCCAGGTGTTCGAGATCGAGATGAATGCCGCCGTGGATAACCCGCTGGTCTTCGTGCGCAAAGCGGCGTCCGGCAGCGGCCGCGGCATCGCCATCGAGACCGGCGGCGACATCCTCTCCGGCGGCAACTTCCACGGCGAACCCGTGGCGTTTGCGCTCGACTTCCTCGCCATCGCTTTGTCCGCGCTGGCGGGAATTTCCGAGCGGCGGCTGGAGCGCCTGGTGAATCCTGCGCTCAACGAAAACCTGCCGCCGTTCCTGGCGCCGGGCGCGGGGCTGAACTCGGGCTTCATGATGCCGCAGGTCACCGCGGCCGCCCTGGTCAGCGAAAACAAGGTGCTGGCGCATCCCGCCTCGGTGGATTCGATCACCACCTCGGGCAACAAAGAGGATTACGTTTCCATGGGAATGACGGCGGCGAACAAGCTGCAAAGAATCGTGGCTAACACGCGCAATGTGCTGGCCATCGAGGCGATCGCCGCGGCCCAGGCGCTGGATTTCCTCGCCCCGTTGAAGACCAGCAAGCGCTGCCAGGTGGCGTACGAGGCGATTCGCGCCGTTAGCCCGCGTCTGGAGCAGGACCGCGACCTCTCCGGCGACTTCAGCGCGGTGGCGGGGATGATCGCCTCAGGGATGCTGAGCGCCGCGCTGGCGTAGGGGAACAACTCGCCACCAAGGACACTAAGGTCACGAAGGTTTTTGTTTTTTCTTTCTGATTGTTCGTGTCCTTGGTGTCCTTTGCGGTGCAATGACTTTTTTCCCCGTCGCAGCATTCGGCTTGTCCATCGACCGCCACAGGTAGAAGCAAGCCACGGAGCGATAGGGCCGCCAGCACTCGGCCAGCTTCAGAATCTGCTTCGCCTTGGGCATCTTGCGCTTGCGGTAGTGGCGGCAGATGGCGGTGTTGATGCCGAAGTCCACCGTCGGCATCACGTCGAGGCGGTGCAAGGCGAACATGAGGAACATCTGTGCCGACCACACGCCGATGCCCTTCACGCGCGTGAGGTGCTCGATGACCTGTTCGTCCGACATTTGCGGCAGCTTGGCGAAGTCTACCTCGCCCGAGCGCGCCTTCTCCGCCAGGTCGCGGATGTAGCTCAGCTTCTGCCGCGAGAGGCCGCAGGCGCGCATCTGCTCCTCGCTGAGCTGCAGGATCGCCTCCGGTGTGACCACCGCCGAGCCTTCCGCGGGCGGAATCTCGTTGGGAGCGACCGTCACGCCCAATGCCGCCGCGCAGGCGCGCTCCAGGCGGTCGAAGATGGTCCTCGCCGCGGCGCCCGCCAGTTGCTGGAAGACGATGGAGCGGACCATTGCCCAAAATGTGGCCGGACGGTGTAGCGGCCGGGGTGGCCCGACCCGGGCGATGATCTCCGCCATAACGGGATCGGCTTTCTTCAGATGATTAATGGCTTTGCGCATGGGAGCTATCAGCAGTCAGCATTCAGCAGTCAGCAATCAGCCGTCAGCATTCAGCAGTCAGCAATCAGCCGTCAAGAGAGTGAATGCTGCCGAGGATTTTCGATGCCGATTGCGCCGCGACGATTCAGAGCATTGCACGCGAGAGCCTACCGCGGATTTCCGCGGATCAACGCGGATTAAAAACAAAATTGATAGATCCGCGTTTCTCCGCGGAGATCTGCGGTAGGCCTATCGCTTCGCGATGCCGGGGATCATTCCCGCGGCGAAGAGAAGGGAAGCGACCACCGCGGTGACGGCCGCGAGCCAGTGGCCGGCGATGGCGGCAGCCAGGGAGAGGACGGATGCCAAGCCGTTGGCGACGGCGAAGGCGATGAAGCGCGGTGAAGTGGGCGAGTCCATGACTACCGTCTCCTGAGTGGGAATACGGGACCCTGCGGTCTCAAGCCGTACGATCGTTGTCCCCTGCAGGCGAGGGCGCCTGCAGCTACACGAGGGCGCCTGCAGCTACACGAGCGCGCCTGCAGCTACGCGGCTTACTCGGCGAAGATGCGGACTTTCTTGCCGTCGCCTTTATCAATTTCCATGTTGAGCTGTTCGAGGACGGCCTCGAGTTGCTCCGCGTCCATGCTGCCGAGTTCGCGCAAGCTGATGAAGCGGCTGAGATTGATGCCACGCTCTTCCAGGCGCTCGCGGACGGCCTTGGGCATCACGGTCCACGCCATCCCGCTGCGCAGGAAGGAGAGCGGGACGCGGATGTTGACGGCGTCGCGGCCGGGCTTGTCGACCAGAATGCGGAGAAATTTCTTCCCCGACTTGCCCGCTGGCGGCTCGGCGGGGGCAGGTGGCTCGGGATTGGGGTTGGTATGGGAAAGCTTTTGCAGCAGGCGGTCGGCATCGGCGGGGGAAATCTTGCCCGCAGCGACCATTTCCAGGACTTTTTGCGTTTCGGCGGACATGGCTTCTCTCCTAATTGAGTTTTTCCAGAGCCTCTTCCAGGGTGATCTCGCCGCGGGCGAGCTGTTCCAGCACGAACATGTTGGGGGAGGGCGCCTCGAAGGTCTTGTCGAGGGCGGCGCCGATGGCGTTGAGGCGGTTCTTTACCGTGGGATAGCTGATGTCGAAGAGCTCTTCCATCTTCTTGATGGATCCGTGATGGCGGACAAAGGCCATCACAAAGGCCTGGTCGTCGGCGCTCAGCTTGGCCAGCGGGGACGCCTCGAATTCGCCTTCCAGCGAAACTTTGCAGCGCTCGCAGGCCATGCGGGCGATCTTCAGCGGCTCATTGCATTCCGGGCACTTGGCTTTTGAAATATCCATAAGAACTTCGCTTAATGAATACAATACGGACAATAACTTAATAAAGTCAATATAAAAATTAAATAAGTTAATAATGTTGCGTGCGGCTGCCCTCGGGGATCCTTCGTGACCTTCGTGTGAACAAGCCGGGCCGGTTCACACGAAGGCCACGAAGGCTCCACGAAGGACACCAACAGGCTGCTGTTGCGCGACAGGAACTTCCGTGCAATCAGCTACTTACTTGCCGTTTTGCAGTTCGGATTGAGACTGTGCGGCGGGCGAGCACTCCACCCAGGCGCCGACCAGCGGCTCGCGTTCGACCACCAGCTTCACCGGGGTGGTGCACTGGCGCTGGTAGAGGCGTTCGTTGATCCAGTAGCCGTGGAGGAGGGAGTCGGCGGAACGGCGATCGTAGAAAAGCTCGAAGACTTCCCCTGACGGTGTGAAGACCACCCCCTGCGACGGCGACGAGTTCAGGCCTTGCAGGTCGAAGCGCACGCGGAAGGGCCGGTGCTCACGGAAGGCGTACAGGGCGCAGTCGATGGCCGGGTTGGCGTCACTGCGGAGGCGGATGTGGCCGCAGTCCACCGCGCGCCATCCGGCCAGCCAGCGTGCTTCGCGGTCCAGGCGGTCGCCAAAGTGCTCCATTTCCCAGCGCGCCAGTTCGTAGCGCAAGTGGGGAAGGTGCAGCACCAGCGAGCCGTAATACCACCATCCCGCAAACAGGCAGGCGGTAAGCGCGACTGTGTAGACGATGAGCCGGCTCTTCATCCCTGTGTTCCATTAGACGGCGGAAGGAGGAAATAGTTCCAGTGGAATTCCGGGCCGGTCAGGAGTGACGGCGGGCGCCGACGGCGGCGAGCACGACTCCGCCCACGATGAGGGCAATCGAGGCGGCGGTGGGGATGCGCTCGGAGTGCCTGGTCTCCACCCCGACTTCCCGGCCGGCGACGGAGATGCCGGCTTTCTCGGTCTTCGGGATACCGACGAAAAACGAGGCGATTCCCAAGGCCAGCAGGATCACGCCGATGATGAGCAACGCTCGCATGAGGAATTCTGATGCAGGCGGTTTCAGCCTTGCTGCTCAGCAACCAAGAAAGAGGCGCCGAATCGGCAATCGGAAGAGTTCCAGCCGGTCGGGGTCGACC
>DASUBK010000408.1:0-17099 GCA_035763305.1 Terriglobales bacterium
GCGATGGCGCCGCAACCGTGCTCCAGTTCGGCGACATTCTCCTCCAGCGCGCGGATGGTGGGGTTGCCGATACGGGTGTAGATGAACCCGTCTTCCTCGCCGGCGAACAGCGCGGCGCCGTGGCGGGCATTGCGGAAGGCGAAGGTCGAGCTCTGGTAGATCGGTACGCTGACGGCGCCGGTCGCGTCCGGCTTGTGTCCGGCGTGGATGAGCTTGCTGTTAATGCCGAGATCTTTGGTGTCCATGGCGCCCTTGGGCATTGCGCAGACACCTCAGTCTCTCGGAAGAGCGCCCGCTTCCACAGTGACCGCCCGCACACGCGCCGGTGATCCGAACGCCGGCGGTCGATGGCGGACGGCCGCTCCCTCAAGACAGCCCGGCGATCTTGATCAATATCTCCGCCTGGTAGTCGTAGGAATTCGGGCCCGAGCCGTTGTAGCGGCGCACCGCGTAGGGCCAGTCGCACGCTATGTTCTTGCGAATGGGCACGTTGGAGTACGTTCCCGGGTGATATTGGGTTCGCGCGTAGGTCTGTTGCGAGCCCTCGTACACAGGGGTGGTCCCGGCCACGATTGGCTGGGTTCCGGCGCTGCGCAAGCAGTTCACGCAGTCGCTCATCCAGCGCGGGTCGCCGGGAGCGTAGCGGCACAAGCGCAGCGGACCCGCGCCTACCTCGTGAATGCGGTCGTCCGCCGACGCGCCGGGACCGGCCACAAAGTGATCGAATTTTTCCCGCAGCTCCCGGACGGCGCGGGTAACGTTACCGGCGGGATCGCGGATGAAGCCGCTGACTTCCTCGGGCCGGGCAGGATGATGGAACAGGGTGTACTGGCCCAGGCCGTAGCCGCGCGAAGTGATCGCGTAGGGCGCGGCGGCGTTGTTGGTATCGAGCCCCACCACGACGAAGCTGTCATTGTCTCCGGCGAGAGGCTCGCGAAAGTGCTTGCCGCCGCTCTCCTGGAGGACAACGCCGAGGAGAAAGGGAGTGGGCACGGTTTGCGGCGGCAGGGACGCCACCGTCTGCAACGCCGCGCGGTTCGCGCTTCCAGGGTCGTCGGAGTAAGGAAGCTGGGGGAAGGCAGGGTCCTGGAGCATGTCGGAGATGCAGGCGACCAACCCGGGATCCAACTCGCCAGTGACGGCGGTCACACGGCCGCGGTTGTAGTCGCGCACCGCGACCGGCGCGGCGCCATCGCCGGCCGAGCTCCCGCCGCCATTGGTTAGCAGATCGTGTTGCAAGGCGGCAACCGCGGCGCGGGTTCCGGCGGCGAAGACGCCGTCAATGTGGGCGCGCAGGTAGCCCAGCATGCGCAGCGCCTGCTGGAGGCAGCGAATCTGCTGCGGGTTGGCAGCGCCGATCGCGGCCGGGGAAAAAGCGGCGTTGGGCATGAGAGAGCCTCGCTGTCACGCACGGGTCAGAGACCCGTGCCACACACATAGTGCCACACATTTAATGCCACACATTCAGTTGGCGTCGCTGTACACGCCGACGACGATCAACTCGTAGGGCAACTTGACGGTCGTTCGCTGGCCGACGGACATCTTCCCGGCCAGGTTGGCAATGCGCTCCAGATTGACCCGGGGAATGCCCAACAGGTGCAGCCTGGCGCCGTTTTGCGCCTGCTGCAGCGCCTGCTCCGGCGGCGTCCCCTTCACGAAGGCCAGGCGCACCGGAGAGGCAGCGACGCTGTTTCCCTCGGCGTCGGCAATTTGCGCCAGCACCAGCGTGCCGTCCTGCACCGTGAGCCGCTGTCCGAGGATGGCGTAGAACTCGGTGTAGTTGTAGCCGACCTTGGGAGCGGTGAGGGTCAGGGCGGTGGCGCTGCGCTGCACGGTGATCTTCATCTGCTCGTAATGGCCGAAGGCAGTGGCGGCGTCGTAGGCCTCGTACTCGGCGGGTGCGCTGTTGCGTCGCGCCGCGCCTTCGATGGGATGAAACCCGCCGCGCACATCCGCGCCGCCGATGTTACTGATGGGGTGAATCTCAAACACGTGCAGGGGATTGGTATCCTGCGCCACCGCGACCTTCTGTCCCTGGATCTGCGGTTTGGGGGCGGGATGCTCGAACCACAGGCGCCAGGCGCCGGTGATGTCGACCATGCCCTTGCCGGACTGGGCGCCGCGCGCGGCCTTCACCGCGTTGGGCTGTTCCGCGGCATTCACGATTTCGGAAACGAAAGGCAAACCGACATCGCTGGAGCGCGAGGCCATGTGGAGGTCGCCGTCCTGCGCCCCCTTGGACACGGGATTGGGACTGGACTTGACCTCGTCGACGCTGACCTTGGCCTGGATGGTGGTGCGGTTCATGAAGGCGTTGACCCACGCCTGCTTGAGCACAACGGTTCCGGCGGCGGCGGACGCGGCAGAGCCCAGGACCAGGCAGACGATCGGAAGAGCGCGCGGTGTCTTCATGACTGACCTCCCGCGGCAGCCGCCTGCGCCTTGGCCGGGGCCGGCGCCAGGACCGCCTCCAAGCTGGCCGGTTTCACACCCGCGTTGCGGATATTGATGATGCGCTTCAGGGTGTCGAACCAGAAGGGCGCGCCCAGGGAAACGGCGAAGGCCGTCAGCAGCCAGCCGACGACGTGGAAGCGGATCAAACTCCCGTACTGGCCGCCGCTGAGGAAGCCCGCGTCCTGCGCCGAGCGCCAGCCGAGCAGTTCGCTCACCGGGCCGGCGGGCTCGGGAATGTTCTTGATCGAGATGGGGGCGGAGGGCGCCGGGCTGTCGCCGTCCTGGTACTCGACCAGAAGGTTGGCCTGCTCGGGCGTGGCCGCCTGCGAGGCCTGTTGCGCCTGCTGCACCACCTGGGCGCGCAATTCCGGCTCGCTCCACAGGGTGTTGGTCAACTGCACCGTGTCGGCGTTGGCGAAGACGACGATGACGATCGCGGCGGCGAAAGCGATGGCTTGCGCCTTGCGCTTGTACCATCCGCTCACGCGATTCATGCTGGAGTCGAACCAGGCGGCGAGGCGCTCTTCGGCGTTGGCCAGGTTCTTGCCGTTGACGACGGCGCGCAAGGAATCGCGCAGCTCGGAGGGCGGCAGGGCGTCAATGGCGGCGCCGATCTCGGCCTCGGTGAGCGCGCGTCCCATCGAGCCGGGCGAGAGGATGTCCACCAGCACGCGCGAGAAGAGCTGGGGAGAAATGTAGGAGGGCAGGGTGCCGCCCTTGCTGATTTTCTTGATCAGGGGATGGGCGAAGAACTTGGCGGCCATCTTCGAATCTCCTCCGCCTTCGGCAAGCAACCCGAGAACCGCCTTCTGCAGCGTGCGGCTGCGCAGGCTGAACATGCCGGCGAGGGATTCGGTGACCGTGCTGCAGATCAGCGCCAGAACCAGGTACACCAGCGCGAGGCCGATGGCGATTTCCAGAACGGCGGAACCGAACATGGGGCACCTCCAGTGGGCGCAGCTTTATTCCGTTTGCAACCGTTGTCAAGAACCCGCTTGTTCCGAAATCAGAACAGAAAAACGAAAGTTCTCTCCGGCCGCTGAAACCGCGCTCCGCATCACTCCCACTCGGTATCGCCGCTGACCGCAACCAGGGGAGGAGCATCATCACGCCAGCGCTGCAGCGTTCCTTCCGGCAAGGAGAGCGCGTCGACAACCTCCTTCAGAGAATTGAAGCGCGCCTTCGCAACCAGTTCGCCGGCCTTCACCGGGCCGATGCCATACACCTGCTGGAAGGCTTCCTCGGCATCCTTGCCGCGGGAATTGAGATTCACTCTCTTGAGCCGCCGCGGCCCGCCGGGTTCTTCATCGGGGCCGCGCTCGTTATCAAGTTTGCCGGTAAAGATCGGCGCGCTGTGGTCCACTTCCCAGTCATCCACTTTGTCGCCGTCGGCATTCTTTTTCTTCTTCATTTCGTAGGCGGCCAGCGTGATCGAGGTCGGAATTTTGTTCTCCTCCTCGATGTGGGTGTATTTCTGGCCCCAATTGCCGAAGTTCACCTTGATGTCGTAGCTGACAACCTTGTTCTGGCTCAGCACGCTGTCTTTGACCTTCTCCTCGCATTGCGCCGACATCTGGCTGTTCAGCGTGCGATGGATGGGCACCAGGTTGAAGTCCTGCCCTGGCCCGTAGAGATGGTGGTTCAGCAGGTGGCCTTGAATGTAGGTGTAGGTGCGCCGGTTGACGCTGCGATAGAAGGCGTTGCCGTAACCGGGTTCGCTTCCTCTCCAGGGCGGGCTGCTGGGCGGCTTATAGGTCAAGGGCTGGGCTTTCACGTGCGAGCCCACGGTGCAGCCGGCAACCTCGCGCTCCTCGTGCTCGGGAATTTGCGTCTCCGGCAATTCGATTCCGCCGGGAACGACAGTCTTGAGGAGCCGCGCAATTTCCGCCATGGAATCGGCGATGTCCTTGCCTGCCTGCTGGCCGATGCTGCCTTCCTTCAGCTTGGCGATTTTCTTCAGTTCCGCCCGGATCTGCGCCACGACCGGCTTCTTGGCCTTGGGATTCGCCTCCAGATCGTCGAGAAAATCCGCCAGCGGCTTGGGAGTGGTTTCGATATAGATGTCAGCCTCGGCACCTTCACCGTGCGCCGTGATCGTGTGCTCCTCATCGCCGACCTTGGTGCTGAAGCGCTCCCGCCACCAGTCCTTGACCGCGCCCACCGCGCCCTTCGCCGTTTCGACAATGAAGGTAACCACTCCCTTCGCCTTGTCGATCAGCCACAGAATGGCGGTATCCACCTTGTCGCGGATCTTCTTGATGACTTCCTTAATCTTCTCGCCCACGTTGCCGAAGCCGGCGAGGTTGGCGAGGAAGCCGATGACCACCGGCATGCCCTTGTCCATCGCGTCCTCAATCAGGTCGGCGGCGGGTTGAAGGACGCCGCTGGCGATGTTGAGGATGCTGTCGAGCATGCGCTGCACCATCTCCAGGATGCGGCGCATGTACTGCACCACGGTCTTGATGGTGCGGTAGGTGTCGATGAGCAGCATGATCACTTCGCTGATGCCGGTGGGATCGGCGGTGGTGACCAACTGCATCATGATCGCGCCCACCACGTTCTCCACAATCCAGTCGACCACGCCCTGCAGGATCATGTCCTTGAGATTGGCGAGCTGGGTCTTGATCTTCTGCCAGAATCCGGCGAAGTCGCCCTTGATGATCAGCGAGACCCATTCCCAGGCGCCGCTCAGGAAATTGACGGCCTTGCGAATCTTGTCCACCGTCTCCTTGGCCAGGCGCTGCTCCATCAGTTCGAAGACGTGCTGCAGCGACAAGCCGAGCACGCTGGCAACGAAGCGAAAGATTTCGCCCAGGTCGGTCCAGTCGGAGGGAAGCTGAACGCCGGTGCCCTCGAGCGAGGCGGTGATCCAGCCGACGATCCCGTGAGCCAGGTGAGTGAGGATGTTTTTGAAGAACCCCTTGAAGGCCAGGATCATGGTGCGGAACAAGTTCTTCATGAATTCGACTGGCTTGGCCTTGATGGTGTCCCAGGCGTCGCCCATCTTGTTGAGCACCGCCACCAGCAATTCCATGGGGACTTTCAGGACCCGGAGCATGAGGGAGAAAACTTTCTTCATGGCTCCGATGAGGTCGAAATCGACGAAGATGGTGCGAATGATGGCGGCGACTTCCTGCTTGGTCTGCGCCCAGGCCTCCGGCGTGCCGGCGATGGCCTGAAAGATGGGGATGCGGCCGAGAATCTGCTGTCCCAGGAAATCGATGAAGGGGTCGCGGATGCAGGCGGGAATTTTGTTCCACAGCTTGCCCATCAGCAGGTAGGTAATGCGCATGATGTCGCGGACCACGGCCGCGATCTCCTCCAGCACATGGAGGATCATCAGGCAGAAGTCGGCCAGCTTGGTGGCGGCGGAGTTGACCCAGCTGACGAAGTCCTTGAGCTTGTCGTTGCCCCAGTCGACCAGCTTGCCGAACAGGTCGGCGACAAAGCGGATGGGGGCGGCAAGGAACGAGACCACGGAATCCGAAGCGGCGGCGGCCGCTTCGCCGAGGCTCTGCTTGATCGCCAGCAGCTTGGAGAGGACGAAGGCCGCTTTATCGGCCAGCATCTTCGCCAGGCCGGTGATGGCGGAGATCATCTTGGGCAGAATGACTTTTTGCAGCACATCGCGGGCGGTGACCACGCCGTGGGGGAGCGCGAAGGTGCGGCGAATCCAGCGAATGGCCTCGATGACTCCGCCGATGGCGGCGCCGACAACGAGAATCGGTCCCGCCGGGCTCAACAAAAGAAGGATGCCGCCGACCACCATGAGCGGCTTCTTGATCGGCTCCAGCTTGGCCTTGACCTTCTCCCACAGGCCCTCCAGCTTTCGCTCGATCCAGGGGAGCAGGCCGTTCTGGGCGTCGGGATCGTCGCCGATGCCGAGCCAGTTCTTCACCTTGTGCCAGCCCACCAGCACCTTGTCGATGACCGGCTGGATCTTGTCCTTGACCCACCCGAAGAACTGCTCGACTTTGGCCCAGGCGGCGCCGGCGTATTGCTTGATCTTGCTCCACAGCGGCGCGCCGTAGCGCTCCCACAGGCCGCTGAAGAACTTGTGGACCTTCTCGAAGGCGGATTTCAGCGCCTCGAAGGCCGGCGCGGTCAAGCCGTCGATGGCGTTCTCGACGGCCTCGATGCCTTCGTGCAGCACGCTGCAATCGCCCTTGGCCAGCGCCGCCATGCACTTCTTGACCCAGTCGATCAGCTTCGCCACGTGAGTGGAGATCGAGCTTTCGATGCCGCGAATGGTGTCGAGGGGCGCGCGAATGGCTTCCATCACCGAGGCGGCGATCTCGCTGACGCGGTCCCCGATCCAGTTGAAGAGCCCGCGATCGAGGATCGGTTTGAGCGAGGGGACCAGGCGGGTCACAACCTTGTAGAACCAGCCGTGGGACTGCTCCTCTTCGGCCTGCGGGTGCTGCCCGGGCGCGGACTGCGACACGCTGAGCGGCTGGGAGCGGCGGAAGGCGGCGGCGTTGCGTTGCGCCTCGTGCTCGCGGGGGTCGTGCTCGCGGCTGCCGGGCGTGGCGGAAGTTCCCGTCGCGTTCTCCTGCTGGAGGACGTGCGTGAGTTCGTGGGCCAGCAGTTCCTCGGTCTCCTCACCGACCGTTGCCTGCTGGAGGTAGATATCCGCTCCGACCGTGACGGCCTGCGCTCCCGGAGAAAGTTGCTGGATGCGATCGGAGGCGCCCAGGTGCAGGCGAACGTCGGAGAGATCGTGGCGAAAACGCGCTTCGAATTTTTGCCGCTGGGTGGCGTCGAGGGGACGACCTTCAGAGCGGCGCGCGTAGGCGGGCAGGGTGGTTGCAATCACAGCCGCGGGCGGCTGTGCCGCATCGGCGGATGGCCGAACCGAAGCGTGTGGCACAGCCGCCCTCGGCTGTGGATGTGCGGGCGCCTTGGGCGCGAGCTTCGGCGTGGCGGTGGCGGGGCTCATGCGGAAATCGTCGCCGGTCGCGAGTCGCCGGGTCGCCGGTCGCCAGCCGCCAGTAGCCGGTCGCCGGCTGCCGCTGGCGACTCGACAGGCGCTCTCTGTAACTCTTCCGGAAGCTCGCGGCCCAGTTTGCGGTACTCACTGTGGAGACCGGCGACAAGGTCGCCGTAGTCGATGGGGCCGCCGTGCTTGCCGGCCTGGATGGCCGCCGAGAGCACCGCGCCGCGAATTTGTCCTCCCGACAGCTCCGCCGCGGCGGCAATGCGGTTGATCTCGCCGGCGGTGAGACGATGGCGGCTGCCGAGGTGCGCCAGCCACAACTCGCGCCGGTCTTCCGCACCGGGCGCGGCGAACTCCAGGATGACGTCGAGCCTGCGGCCGAAGGCGGAGTCGAAGCGGGCGCGGCTGTTGGAAGTCAGCAGCACGATGCCGTCATAGTTCTCCAGCCGTTGCAACAGGAAGTTGGTTTGCGCGTTGGCGAAGCGGTCGTGGGCATCGCGCACCTCGGTGCGCTTGCCGAAGAGCGAATCGGCTTCGTCGAAGAGCAGCACGATCTCGTTGTCCTCGGCGCGGCTGAGGAGTTGGCTGAGGTTCTTCTCGGTTTCGCCGATGTACTTGGAGGTGACCGCCGACAGGTCCACGCGGAAGAGCGGGAGCCCGAGACGGGTGGCGATCCAGGAGGCGGCGAGCGTCTTGCCGGTGCCGGTCGGTCCCACCAGCAGCACGCGGACGCCGCAGCGGTAGCGCGCGCGCAGCGAGGGGCCGAAGCCGTCAACCAGGCCGTCGCGCATGCGGCAGCGACGCACCAGGTCTTCGAGGTCGCGCTTCAGCTCGGGCGAAACCACCATCGCATCGTCGCCCACCTGGTCAGGCACGTGTTCCGCCATCGCGCTCAGCCCGGCGGGGGCCTGACGCAGCGCCGATTCCAGGTCCTCCACTTGGCAACGTCCCGGGCCGTGAGCACAGGCGGCATCGCGGGCCAGAGTGGCGATGCGCGCGGCCGAATGGCGATGCTGCGCGGCGACGGTTCGCGCCAAAGGCTCCGGCAGGTGCTGCCGCCACAGTTGCAGACGCTCTTCGGACGCAGGCATGGGGACTCGCCAGTCGGTGATGCGGCGCCCGTCGCCGGCAAACTCGCCGTCGGGACCGGCGACCACCACGGTGGGTCCGGGAAATCCAGGTACCTGCGGCGCGGGACGGCAATCCCCCGGCGCCAACTGCATGGCGAACACCGGGATACCGCGATGCACGTAGAGCCACGGCGCGACTCCGTCGACTTGATCGGTTTCGATGACCACCGGCGGGCTGTCAATCTGCTCGCAGAGTTGCAGCGCGGCGGCACGCGCCTCGATTGGCTCGCCGGAACGGATGACCACCACCTCAGGACTGTCGGATCCGGCGATCTGGCGAGCCATTCGCGCCAGGGCGTCTTGCGCCTGCGCACCCAGCGGCACCGCCAACGACAGGTCCAGCAGCCGCGTTCCCGGCCACAGGGCGAAGACGTTTTGCAAGGCGAGGCAGGTCGGCAAGGGCACGGAGAGCTGCCGCTCCGCCAGGGGAACGTCCTCGGCGCCGAGGCGCAGCACGCCATTGCGCACCGCCGCGCCGTGGCCGACGATCTGCACCGCGCGCACACCCAGGCTCTCGCCGAAGGTTTTCGCCAGCAGGCCGACGGTCGGGCGGTGACTGGCAACCGGCGCCTGCAACAGCGCGATGGCGTGCCCGATCTCGACCTCTTCCTCGGCCGCCATGGTCAGGCGCAGGCAAAGGAGTTCGACGAGCGTCAGCGAGAAACGCCGGCCCACTTCCACCAGCGCCGCGTCCTTTTCGTGGGGCTGCTCCAACGAGGAGCGCAGAGCGGTCAGCGCCGACCCTGCCAGGGCGGCGACCGCGGCCTGGTGCGACGCGAGTCGTTCCAGCACGGCGCGATCCATGCCGGGGCAGTTCGCCGCCAGGTTGAAGAGCCCGGCCAAAGCGAAACCATAGATGTCCGGCGCTTCATTGCGTTTGGCCACGGACCACCTCGTTGAGATAAGTGAAGTGCACTGCCTGGCCCAGCCACGGGAGGTAGCCGGGATCGAGATCCAACCCACAACGGCGAATGCGGATGTCCACCGTCGACATCGGAAGCAAGACGTCCAGCGAAGTGGCGGTGGGGTAGAAACGCCCGGGCCGGGCGACGACCGCAGCGAGGGGGAGCTTCGCGTGCACGTGACACCAGCGGCGCACTGCGGCCGCCCACAACCTCTCGGATAGATCGCCCGACGGACGCAGGCGACGAATCGAAGCAAAGCTGCGCGGCAGCACGACGGGGTCTTTCTCGCACGCGACGCACTCCGTCGCCTTCAGCAGCGGCTGTAATACCGGATCACGGGGTGGAACACGCGCGCGCTCTGCCAGGCGCAGCAGGACCCGTTCAACGAAGCGCGATGCCGCCAGTTCGGGATGCTCTTCGATTGCCTGCGCGATTCCTTCACACCGCAATGGTGTGAGCAGGAAGTACAAGCCGGCGAATGCGGTGTCGAGGCCGACATCGGCGCCGGCTTGGTCGTCTGATGACTCGCCGGCTTCGGAGATCGCTGGCTCTTGCGCCTCGCCAGGGCGCGAAGGCTCCTCGACCACCGTAGCGCGCGGCGCTTTCAGCGGTGCTCCCGCCCTCGTATCTTCCTGGCGACGAGGCTCCGCTTCCGGCGCTCGAAAGGGCGATGCCGCAATTTGTGCCATCGCGCGTAGCCCTCCGTCTTGCGCCAGCGCCGGCGCGGCGTCGAGCAGCGCGAGCATGCAGAACCACACCAGCCGCGGATCGTGCGAATTCAGCCGCATCCGCAAGCGATACACAATCTCGCGCACGTCCGGACGAAAGACCGGCACAGGTAAAGGCGTTCTCTGCCCCGACTCGGGGGCGAGTTCGTCCAACCAAGCCGCGGCATTGGCGACCGGAATTTGCTCGATTAACCTCAGCATGCGTTCGCAGGGGACGACCGCCAGCAGCTCCCGGGCGACCGCACTCCATCCCGCCGGTTGAAAGCGCCACATCTCCAACAACTGCGCGATACGTTGCGATGGCGGCAAATCCGGAGGTACAGCCGTGGCCGCGGCCCAGAACCACTCGCGCGCCTCCCGGCCCGACAACAGACGCAAGAGCACCGCCGTGAACGGCTCCGCCGCGGAAGCAAAGAAGACGGCGTCGGCGGACTCCGCTCCTGCGGCGACGGCGGGTGAGGCGCTTCGGCCGATGGCCAGCAAGTGTTCCGCACAGCGCGCGATCCACTCGCCTGACGCGCCCGAGGCCGGGAGCGCCGGCAATCGCAAGCGGCGGAAGTAGTACAGGCGGCCCTGGTCCTCCCCCGGGAGGGTGGTCAGGCGCAAGGCTTCTTCCAACATGGTTTGCACGCGCAGGCGGTCGCCGCTGTCCCAGGTGCGCAGGCGCAGGCAGCGCACCTGGCGCGCACTGCGGTCGAACACGGCATTTCGCGCGAACGTTGTCATCCGTTCCTCATCGCAGCCGCAGCGATGCCTTGGTGAGCACGGCATCCTGAGTGTCCTGGTTCAAGAAGTGGGCCTGGGCGCTCTCGTCGAGATAGGTGTCTGCCTGGTAGACGGTCGTCACCTTGGCGTACACCTGCTGTGAATCGAGATCGTGGACGACGGCACGCGCGGTGAGGGTTCCTGCCTGGTACAGCAGGACGGGCATGCCGCGCGCCACGCGCTCCGATCCGCTGGTAAGCGGCACCAGGCCGCCGACCGCCGGGCGGGTTCGGGCTGCAACTTCGCCTTCGATGATGTCGCTGACGGGAGCGTGACTGGCCAGCAGGATGGCTGTGCGCACCAGGTCGCTGACATAGCTCACCGCCGCCGCCATGTTGAGATCGATCTGGCCGAAGAGCCAGTCCACCAGCATCTGCATCTGCTGGCGATCCACGTATTCCTGAGTCGTCCACTGTGGCAGCACGGTCAGGCTGCGCAGGCTCATGGAGCGCCCCGGGCCGCGCAGGAATTCCGCCCACTGCAGGCGGTCGGCCGGCAACGTGGCGCTGACGCGCACATACAGCGCGGTAGCCACCTTCGAAATGTCCTCGATGAGCTGCGCCACCTGCCTGGCGATTTCCAGGTGCACGGCCTCCGCCGCAATCAGGTCGTTGATGGCCGAGATCTGGAACAGCTCCTGCCGCTGTTCCGCCCAGCTCATGGATACGAGCTTGGTCGCCTGATAGCCGGCGCGCTGCTGCACCATGGTCGTCAACGCGGTCTGCTGCGAGGCGAAGATGTCCGCAATCGGCGCCCCGTACGGGCCGGGATGCGACTGCGCGGACGATTGCGCCTGCGGCACCTGCAGCTTGGTGTAGGCGCGCACCTGCATGTGGACGGCGACGTCGACGAAGTGCTGCGGACGCTCGAGACTGGCGAGCAACTTTTCGGTGGCCGGAATCCAGGCCAGAGGCGCCTCGCGCAAAAGCCCGGCAAGCTCGCGCAGTTCCGGCGGAACGATGACGTTGGCCGCCAGCGCCGCGGGCACGGGACTCTGCACGTAGGCGGGAACCAGCTGGCGCGAGGGCACGTCGGCATCGGTCTCCAGCGTGCGCGGCCGCATCAGCACCAGGAAGGGCACGTTTTGCAGGATCTGCCGGCGCCGCGCATTCACGCCGGCGATGCGGTTGTTCTCGTCGTTGACGATCGCCTGCACGAACGCGAGGTTGTGGCGCGCGTCGGAGAGATCATTAGCCAGCTGCTTCAGGGCGCCGGAGATTTTGTCGAGATTGCCCTGCATGCTCGCCACCGCCTGCGCGCCGAGAGCGAGGAACTGCCGGTACAACGCGATGCGGGCTTCCACGGAGCGCAGCAGCAAGGCGTGATGATCGAGAGCGGAAATGCCCGCGGAAAACACCGACGGCTCGTCGCTGTTGTCCGGCAGCCCGCCCTTCTGGATGCTGTCGTAGATCTTGCCTTTCGCCGTCGCATCGCGCAGCTCGGCGATGGTGTGCCGCGCCAGCACGAACTTGCCCGGGTTTTGCGGGTCCGCTTCCTGCACCAGAAGTTCGAGGTCGTCCACAGTGAGCCCGAGGTCGGCGGCCAGCAACTGCTCCAGCAGGTCGATGCGGCTGGAGGCGGAGTAGAGCAGCGACTCGTGCGAGGGCGAGGGCTTCAGCCGCTCGGCAATACTCAGAGTGCGAAGGTTGAACGGCACACCGGCCAGCGGGAGCTGCGCTGTGACGTCGGATGGGCTCGGCAGTTCGCTCTTGGAGGGCAGGTCGTTGACCGCCTGGGTCGCTGCCTGGACGGGATTGAGCGAGATGGCTCGAATCGGCGACAGAGGAATCGCGGCGCGCGCGCCCGCGGTTGCAGCCGGTGGGGTCGGGCCGGAAGGGAGTGGGGTGATGCCGCCCGCGCCGATCCCGCCGACGGTGCCGATGCCGCCAATGCCGCGCAGGCTGATCGCCGGAGTCCTCGCCACTCGCAGAAGGTTGATCCCTCGGGGCGCGATGGGCGCAGGGGCCGGCGGAGGCGCGGGCGCCGGCGCCGGCGGAGGCTGCTTCGGCAATGCGTTGAGATAAGACTGGAGGTCCTGTGCGGTGGCGACTGCCGTCTCGCGCTGCGCGATGTTGGCAATGATGGGCGAGGTCACCAGCCGCGATACCGCGTTGGCATCCAGCACGTTGGTGCGAAAACGGTAGATGTTGGTCTGGGTTTGCAGGTAGTGAACATTGATCAGGTCGTCGGCCTTGTCGACGCGCGCATCGATGCGGTCCAGGAACGCCTGCAGTCCATTCGCATCGAGAAATTTCCAATCGTCGTCGGAGACGAGCGGAACCGTCTTGCCCTTGATGGTGACGGTGTAGGGAGCGGCGCTGGCGGCCTGTCGCAGGTTGTCCACGTCGGCGGAGATGGTGGCGCCGCTCTTGACCACGGTGCCGTAATCCTCGGGAGTGTTGGCCGCCGGTTTGTAGGCGGCGAGATCGCGGCCCTGCTTCTCATCCGCGGTCAAGCCCGCATCGAGATCGACGGCGCTCTGGTTGGCCGCCTTGAGCAGCGCGTTGGCCTCGATTTGCAGGAACTTGCGATGCTGCAGAACGCCATTGCGCCCATCGACGGCCTTCTTCAGCTCGTCCTTGAAAATCTGCGCCAGCGATTCCACCACCAGGACATTGGGGTCGTAAACGTCGTCGCTGAGGGGCAGGAGCAGTGCGGCTTCTTCCGCGTGGGTCAGATCGAACGGCGCGGCAAACAACTGCGAGCGCAGCGCGGTCTCAACTTCTTCCGCATGGATGGGCGCGAGGTGCAGCTTCCAATCTTGTGGAAACCAACCGTTCTTGTGATTGATCAAGTCCACCGCAGCGGCGGGGACAATCGCCGTCGGCGGCAGGGTCACGTAGGCGGTGAAATCCTTCTGATTGGCGATTTGCGCGTTCTGCTCCAGGAGCTGGAGCAAGCGCGCCTCGACCGCAGACTGCGCGATCAGGCGAAAATCTCCCGCGTCGCTCACTTTGGCGGAGAGCAGTTGCAGGTTGCGTGCGCGGCCGCCGCCGCGGACTACCATGCTGCGATCGAAGAACTGGATGGTCCAGTCGGCGGCGAAGGAGAGGACTCCCAAGGCCGCGCCCAGGCTCTCCCAGGGCAGAAACTCGTCCGGCCCAAGCGCCATCTCGGCGCCAAAAATCGTAGACGCGAGGCGGTTGCGGAAGGTCGCCGCGGGATTGCCGTCCGGCAGCTTGAGCGACGCGGGAAGATCCGGCCAGCGCGCCAGCACCAGGCGGGCGCCGTCCACCAGTTCCCAATCCTCAAAGGCGTATCCTTCCGGATCGCGCGTGCAGGAACAGCTCAAGTCGCCGCACACTTCTACCGACGGCGCCCCAGTGTTGATGGCGCTGCCGGTGACTTTGCCGGTGACCGGCTGGAGCAGCAGAACGTACGCGCCCCCCTTGACGCCGGCATCCTTCTTAAGGTCGGGAAGGCTCTTGACGTCAGCTCCGGTAACGCCGTCAACGACCAGGAGCGCATCGAGTGTGGTCTGCAGCTGCCGCGCCAAGGTCACGTCCTCACCTTGCGCGGTGAACCCGTATCCCGGATTGACGCGAACATTCCCCGCGGAGGTCACCGCCGCTTCCAGTCCGTTGGCGATGCCGCGCGTGACCAGTTGCGAAAGCAGGGCGATTCGCCCGGAGCGATATCCCTGTTCGGCCGTCAACGCCAGGTCGGTGAGCGCGCGGCCGGTGTACAGCGACATGCGATGCCGCCAACCCGGATCCACGGTCTGCAGCAATTCCGGCTCGATGGCCACCATGCTCTCGCCGGGAAGCGGCTGGCGGATCAACTCGATGCTCATAAGGTCCTCAAACACAGCCGAGGGCGGCTGTGCCACATAATCAATCAGGCGTTGCTGAAATCCACGAACACGGGCGCGCTGCGGCGGCGGACGTAAAAGCCGAAGGTGCTGGCGCCGATGGCTGCGGTCCAATCCGCGCCTCCGGCGGGCTGAACTGCCGGCAGCGTGAGATCGCCACGATAGATTCGCAACAGCTCAATCGGCCGGCGGAAGCTGAGAATCTGGGGCACCGCGGGCCGCAGCGGCGTCGCCATTAACTTGGCCTTCAGGGCGGCAAAATCCGCGCGCGCCACGGGAATCAGCGCAAACACCGCCAGTTGGGTGTAATCGTCGGGCGGGAGAGTCAAGTCGAGCGGCGGCAGATCCAGGCTCTCATTCACCATCGCCGGCAACTCGTCGTCGGGAATGATGGACATGCGCACGTCGAGGTGCTGGGGGAAGAAGCTCTGCGTCAGCTGCTTGGCGTCGATGGCCGCGAGCGGGAATCGTCCGGCGGCGGGCAGCAGGCGGAAGTATTCGCTGGCGCTGAAGTTGGCCTTCAATCCGCTGTTGCTGCGCGCGGCGAGGATGTTCTGCAGCTGCGCGTCGTATTGCAGGAAGAAGGCGGTCTGGGTGGCGCGATCGGTTAGACCGAACTGCTGGCCGGCGTAATCGGCAGAGATGACGCGGCGCACCATCCAGGAGTCGATCCATTCGATCTGCCGCGGCTGGAGGCTGACGATGGCCAGCGGAAGCAAGGAGGCATTCAGCCGGGATTGCGCGCTGGAGCGCCCGCTGAAAATCTGCCACGCCAGCGCCGATTGCCGCTGCGCCGGGTCCACGTTGGTCACCGGATCGGGATAGGGCACCAGCGCCACCGCGGTCGCTTCCACGATGTCGCCGTCGTGAACCTGCCGCGTCCCTTGGATCGAGGTGGGGTAGGAGGTAATCGGATTGGCGGTGAATTCCACCGGGCGCAGGGCCAGGACGTAGAGACCGCTGCGGGTGCGACGCGGCGGCTGCGGCAGGCGACCCAAGCCGAAGCTCACGTCCAGACGCTGCTCTTCTTCCAGATCCGAAAGATGGATTTGCAGGTCGTTGGGCAGCATGACCAACTCGCCGCTGGGCGTGACTCCCTGCCCGGCGGAGATGGACACGCCGTCCGGCACCACGCGCTTTTGCTGGTCCAGCAACTGCCGCACTTCCAGTCCATGGACCACGCCGAAGCCGGGCGTTCGGCCCAGGTCGGCCTGGCGCTGGAGGAAGTAATCTTGCTCGCGAGCGAGGTCGCGGGCGGCGAGGAAGCGGCCGTCGAAGTACAGCGGCCGCCGCCGGCGGTTGTCGAGCACCAGCGCGCCGTTGCGCAGGTACGTCTGGACCTGGTCGGAGGTCAGTTGCAGACGATTGGAGCCCGCGGTGAAGTCGAAAGTCATGGCGTTACACCTGTCCTGTGGTCAGGCCCGCCCAGCGCGCCAGCAGCGACGCGGGATAGAGGAAAAGGCGGGCGAGATTGTTGATGTCGAGCTTGGTGACGTCGTACTTCGGCCGCGCGCCGGGCGCGTCCTGCGTGGCCGTGATCTTGAGCCGCGCCAGAAACACGGAAGTGCGGTCGAATTTGGGATCGCTGGGATACTCCAGGGGCGCGAAAGACGGCCCATCCTTAGCGTCGAGGATGTGCTGCTTGAGCGCGTCGGCAGTGGGATCGGCGGCATTGCTGCCCGGCGCGCGCAGCGGCCCGACGCCCTGCCACGGATCCTGCGGCAACTTGGGGTCGGCTTCCGGACGCAGCACCAGTTGCATGGCAAAAGAATCGAGAAGGCGATTGGCGGTGAAGGCGTCGGTGGCGTCGTAATCGTCCATGGTGGCGAACGACGGCGTCTTGCCGCGGTCGCAGGCGACGAAGGTCAAGAAGACGTCGGCGACGAGCGCGCCGCCCTTGAAGGCGTCGCTCAAGTCGGTGTCCGGCTTGCCGTCGAGGAAGTTCTGCAGTCGCAGACAGACGGTATAGGGGACGTCGATGATGCGGCCGGCGCGGTCGATGGCGAGGCCGGGCGTGACCTGGAGTTCGACGTCGGCGGCGGCGGCGGCCAGATTGCTCTGCACCTTGAGCCCTGAGATGGTGCCGGCGCCGAAGGCAGCGGTGAGCACGCGCGCCAGCCGCCCGCGGTGGTAGGTCTGCTCGGCCTGGAAGTCGTCCACGCCGAGCATGCGCCCGGTGGCGTAAGCGACGCGGACGGCTTCCTGCGGTTGCGAAAGAGGATCGGATGGCGATGCCATGGTGACTGCTCCTTAGCCGCGCTGGACGGTGACCACGAGCGACGCCGAGGCTTGCTGGCGGGCGTCGTCGGTCACCGTTACGGTGAAGAGGTACCGGCCGGGCGCGCCCATCGCCAGGACCACCAGCGAGGG
>DASUBK010000409.1:0-7351 GCA_035763305.1 Terriglobales bacterium
GGGAGGGCTTGCCCAAAGAAGACTCTCGTCCGCAGCCCGATCTTGATGATGTAGCCATCCCCGAACACAGCGACGAAACCTCTTTTTCTCAGCCGCTTACTGGCCCGACGACCTTGGATTCGGCGCCGAAGACGCCACCGACATCCTCTGTCAACCCGTCGGCGAATAAGGGCGCCCCGGCGGCGTCGAAGGGGAAAGCCTCTCAGCGGAAGATCGCGGCGAACCGTCGGAACAGCCAGCTCTCCACCGGTCCCAAGACACAGCAGGGCAAGAAATTCTCCAGTCGCAACGCCACCAAGCACGGCATCCTCGCGCGCGATGCCGTGATCGAATACGGACCGGGTCGGGAAAACGTCGAAGACTTCGAACGCTTGGAGGCAGCCCTGCTGGAGGAGTGGCAGCCGACTTCAGACGCACAGCGTATCCGGGTCCAGGAGTTGGCCGACACGATGTGGCGGCTTCGCCGAGTTGTTCGTCACGAGGTTGGGCAGGTAGTCAGCGGGACCGAATCAATGGTGTCGTGGAAACTAGGGATGCAGCAAAGGTTCAGTCGGAAGTTCCGTCTTCGCGACTATGTCCGACGTGCGATTGTTGAGCTGCGCGCGGGCAAAGTGTCGCCCGAAACGTTGGAGTTCTTTAAGTCGGAGCTGCATGTGGAGTTGTTCAGCAGCAACGTGTCGCAGCCGGTAACACCGGAAGAACGGGATCGCGTTCTCGCAGACTTGGAGAGAGAGTTGCAGGCTGCGACCGTGGCTGTGGAAGAGGAGGACAAACAGGCCGTGGCCACAGCCGTGAAAATGGGCGCACTGCCTCGTCCGGAGGACCTGGATCCGTACGTTCGGTATGAGCGGATGCTCCAGCTCAAGCGGGATAGCCTCATCAAGGAGTTGATGCAGATGCAGCAGAAGGCGGTGCATTCGCCGCAGCCGACGCACACGAAGCAGAAGAAGACGGCGTAACTTTGCGAAACGAAGCCAATAAACGCTTTATTATCAGAGGGAGTAGGTGCCCTGGGAGCACAAGGTAAACGGGGCGGCCGACGGTCAGGAGGTGCAGTGGTCCCGTATCTCGATCTGAAAGCGCAGTACCGCAGCATTAAGCCGGAAATTGATGCCGCGATCGCGCGGGTGCTGGAGAGCTGCCAGTTCGTGCTGGGCGAGGCGGTCGCGGGCTTCGAGCGCGACTTCGCCACCTACTGCGGCGCCGGAGAATGTGTTGCCGTCAACTCCGGCACCAGCGCCATCCACCTGGCGCTGCTGGCGGCGGGAGTCGGGCCGGACGACGAGGTCATCACCACGCCATTTACCTTCGTCGCCACCGTGGCGGCGATCCTCTATACCGGCGCCAAGCCGGTGCTGGTGGATATCGATCCCGCGTCGTTCAATATTGACGTCTCGAAGGTCGAAGCGGCGATCAGCAAGCGGACGAAGGCGTTGTTGCCGGTCCACCTCTACGGCCAGCCCGCCGACATGGATCCGCTGCTGGACATCGCGCAGCGCCGCGGCATCGCCCTAATAGAAGACGCGGCGCAGGCGCACGGCGCGGAGTACAAGGGCCGCCGTTGCGGCAGCATGGGCGTGATGGCCTGCTTCAGCTTCTATCCCGGCAAGAATCTGGGAGCCTACGGCGAAGGCGGCGCGGTGGCCACCGGCGATCCGCAACTCGCCCGCAAGCTGCGCCTGCTGCGCGACTGGGGCGCGGAAGGCAAATACAACCACGTGCTGCGCGGCTTCAATTACCGCATGGAGGGCATGCAGGGAGCGGTGCTGGGCGTGAAGTTGCGCCACCTGGAGTCGTGGACCGAGGCCCGGCGTGCCAAGGCGCGGCGCTACGACGAGTTGCTCGCCGGCGCCGATCTGCAACTGCCGCGGGAGATGCCCTACGCGCGCCACGTCTACCACACCTACACCATTCGTTCCGCCGACCGCGACGCGCTGCAGAAATCGCTGGCGGCGCAGCAAATCCAGACCGGGATTCACTATCCCGTGCCCGTCCACCTGCAGCCCGCGTACGCCGACCTCGGCTACGGTAAGGGAAGCTTCCCCCAGGCCGAGCAGGCGGCGCGCGAGGTGCTGTCGGTGCCAATCTTCCCCGAAATGACCGACGAGCAGCAGCAGACGGTCGCCAACGCGGTCCTGCAGGCGACTGCGCCCGCATCGCGTCGATGAGATGTCAGAGGCAGGCGCCGTAACCCCAAAGCCGATACGCATCCTGGTTGCCGCTTTCGCCTACAACGAAGGATCGAAGATTCGTGCCACCGCTGAGCGTATGGTCTCGGCCGCGAGTGCGGCCGGTTGCCCGCCGCTCGACTTGCTGGTAATGGACGATGGTTCCAGCGACGGCTCGGTGGATCGTCTGCGCGATCTGCCGCTGCGCATCCTGGCGAATGAGAGCAATCGCGGCGTCGGCGCGGCCATGAAGCGCGTCTTTGCGCATGCGCTGGCGAACGGCTACGACATCCTGGTCATCCTGGCGGGCAATAATAAGGATGACCCGGCGGAAATTCCGCGGCTGCTGCAGCCGATTCTTGAGGGCAGAGCCGACTTCGTGCAGGGCTCTCGCTTCCTCGCCGGCGGCGCGCACCGCGCCATGCCGCTCTACCGGCGCATTGCCACCCGTCTGCATCCGCTGCTCTTCTCCCTGGCCGCCGGCAAGCGGGTTACGGAGAGCACCAACGGCTTTCGCGCCTTCCGCACCTTGTTATTGGGCGACCCGCGCGTGAACTGGCGGCAGGACTGGCTCGATGGCTACGAACTGGAACCCTACCTTCTCTATCAGGCAATCAAGCTGGGGTACCGCCATCTCGAGGTGCCGGTCACGAAGGTCTATCCCGGCAAGGACTACACCAAGATGAAGCCGCTGAGCGGATGGTGGAGCATCCTGCGGCCGGTGGTGCTGCTGGGACTGGGGATGAAGAAGTGATGTCACATTGAAGATTTGTAGATCGTTGCGCTCCCAATGGATGTGTGGGAATGTTCGAGAAGAAGAATTGAATATTGAATATTGCCGGAGGGTCGAATTTGTCATCCTGAGCGAAGCGAAGGATCTATGGTTATGTGTTGTCCCCCGCATAAGCACATAGCTCCTTCACCTCGCTCAGAATGACCAATCGCTGCGCCGGCAATATCCAATCTTCAATCTACAATTCTTCCGCCGCGACAAACTCCGATCCGTGGTCTCGTCAATCGGCAATCTCAAAAGAAGCCGGAGGAAGCTGGATGAGGGAGTGAGAGCTTCCTCCGGCGGCGTCGCGCCCTTGCCTGAATGCCGCCCTAACCTGGCGGCGTCTCTGCGCGCGCCTATCCCCGTGTTGAATGGTCCTTGGCGTGGGTGATCAACTGCTGCACCTTGTCCTTCTCCGGGTAATTGGGGTTCTTGCTGAGCAGCGTCTCCCATGCCTTGATCGCGCCCGCCGGGTCCTTCTTGCCCTGCCACTTCACCACGCCCATGTTGAACAGCGTTCCCGGATGCGCCGGGTTGTAGGATAGCGAGCGGTCGAACTCCTTCAGCGCGCCGTCGGTGTCGCCCAGGTAGAACATCGCCGTGCCCATGTCGGTGCGCACGTCCACGTTCTCCGGCTGGATCTTCAGGATGTGTCCGTAGTACTCGATGGCCTTCTGGTACAGCTGCGAGTCGTAATAAAGGTTGCCGAGCTTGGCCAGCGTGGCCACGTCGTTGGGATTCTGCTTGAGCGCTTCGATCATGGGCTGCGCGCTCTGATCGATCATCTGCGGCGTCATCGCGCCCGAGCCGCCGACCCCGGGGATTTGTCCCGGAGTCATTCCCGCCGGCGCCTGCGCGGTTTCCGCCGCCGCGGCCGTGACCGCCGGCGCCGCCGAGCCGCGCAGGAAGTAGCCGACCGCCACTCCCAGCAACAGGCACACCACCGCCAGGGAATACGCTTGCACGCTGCTCCACGCCGAACTGACCGGTTCCTGACTCGTATTCTTCGACATCGCTCCCTCTCCTTCTCCCTCTCGAGTTCCGGCTTCAGTCTCAGTTTCGGTTTCAGAGCCGGGGCGGTTGCGTCGCCTCTGTTCCTACCCGCCGAAACTGAAACCGAAGGCGGAACTCATGAATTGGTGCCGGCGGCAGCGGTCATGCGCTGCGGCAAATGGAACAGGCGCTGCACCGCGGCGGTCATCCGCTCCTGTTCCAGCTGCTCCGGAAGTTCCTTGAGTTCCCGGGCCAGGGTCCCTGCCAGGCGCTGCGTGATGCGTCCGGCCAGCGCCTCCAATTTCTCTTCTTGTTCCGTGGTGAATGGCCCGGCATCTTGGCGGAACGACTCCAGTTCCTGCCGGCAAATCTCGTTCAGACGCTCGCGCAGGGCGACGATGGTGGGAACCACCCGCTCCGCCAGCAGTTTGCCGCGGAAGCGCCGCGCCTCCTCGACCACGATCGACTGCGCCTGCCCGGCGGCGGCGTGGCGCTCGGCCTCGTTGTGCTCGACCACGTGCTCCAGCGCGTCAATGTCATATAAGAAGACGCCGGGAACCTCGCGCGCCGCGGGATCGATGTCGCGCGGAACCGCAATGTCCACCAGCAACAGCGGGGCGCCGTTCCGGCGCTGCACAATCGCGGCCGTCTCTTCGCGGCTCAGGATCACGTGCGGGCAGGAGGTCGAACTGATGACGATGTCCGCCTTCGCCAGCCGCTCCCAGCGCTCGTCAAAGCTGGCCGCCTTGCCCCCCAGCTCGTGCGCAAGTTCCTCGGCGTGGGCGAGGGTACGGTTCATGACCCAAACGTCGCGCACGCCGCAGTTGACCAGGTAGCGCGCCGACAGCTCGCTCATCTTGCCGGCTCCGATCAGCAGCACCTTGCGATCGCGCAGCGATCCGAAAATCTGCTTGGCGAGTTGCACCGCGGCATAGGGCACCGAGACGGCCGAGCTGCCGATGGCGGTTTCGTTCCGCACCCGCTTGGAAACCGTCAGCGCTTTCTGGAATACCGCGTCGAGAAACCGTCCCGAGGTGCCCAGCTTCTGCGCCAGCGCCCAGGCTGCCTTAACCTGGCCGACGATCTCCGGCTCGCCCAGCACCAGCGAATCCATACCCGAAGCCACGCGGAACAGGTGCACCAGCGCGTCCTCGTCCAGCTTGCGATAGAAGTGCTGCCACTCGCACAGGCGCAGGGAGTACTCGCGGCTGAGGAAGCGCAGCACCGAATTGGCGGCGGCGCTGGCGTCGCGCGTCCACAGGACCAACTCCGTCCGGTTGCAGGTGGCCAGGACAACGACCTCTTCGACGCCCTCGGCGGCGGCGAGCTGGCTCAAAGCGTCCGACCGCCGCGCTTCGCTGATCCAGTAGCGCTCGCGCACCGCCACGGGTGCGCTGCGGTGATTGATGCCGATAACCAGAAGGGTCGGTTCCACAGGGTCTCCCAGCAACCGACCTGCTAAGCGCATCCGCACTGCCAAAGCGGGGTATGCCAAGCAGCGGCCGTGGAGCACGTCCTATCAATGACTTACCGCGATGGGTGCCGGAATAGCCCCGGCCCGATTGTGGAATATCGCGCCACCGGCGGGTGATTTGGCCCCATGGGGCGAAAGAACCCTCCCGGAAAGTGTCGCTGCGTCAACCGTTTGCAAGCTTGGGAGTGTGGCAGGCCAGTTGCGAGAAGTCAGGTTGGCGAAGGCTTCCCGTGTGGCTTCGCCGACTCCTGAAGGAGAGATGAGCAATGAAAAACGTCCTGATTAAGGTTTCGCTGGCGCTGCTGCTGCTGGCGCTGGCGGCCCCGACCCTGAGCTACGCCGCCGATACCGGCCCCGACCTGTACAAATCCAAGTGCGCCATGTGTCATGGCCCGGACGGCGCCGGCCAGACCGCCATGGGCAAGAGCCTGAAGCTGCGCGACCTCGGCTCCGCCGACGTGCAGAAGCAGTCCGACGGCGATCTGAAAACCATCATCGACAAGGGCAAGGCCAAGATGCCGGCGTTCGGCGGCAAGCTGAGCTCGACCCAGATCGACGACCTGGTGAAGTACATCCGCAGCCTGAAGAAGTAAGGGTTCCCGCTTCGAAGCGAAAAAGGCCGGCGCAAGCCGGCCTTTTTCATTGCCGATTGAAGAGTTCAGATTTTAGATTGCCGGAACTCCTTTGATCTTGAAGTTCTTCTTGCATGTGGAACGAGGAATTGAATATTGAAAATTGAATATTGAAAAATGGCCGTGCGTCGCCCGAACTCCTGCGCCATTTTTCAATATTCAATTTTCGATATTCAATTCTTCGCCCACCGCGAGTCTTAGTCTTCAATCTGAAATCTGAAATCTTCAATCCCTCAGGTGTATACTGGCCCGCTTTTACGAATCCGCTACTTAGACCTACTCAACTTCGGACTCCGGCGCGGGCGCGTGGGGCTCGCGCGAACGGCAAACTCTCGGAGGCACGATGCCTGACGACGATCTCAAATTGCTCAAGGAGGAAGGCGGCTTCTCTCGTCGCGACTTCCTCAAGATAGGCGCCATCACCGTCGCGGTGCCCGCCGTCATCGGCCCGCGCGTGGTGGAAGCGGCCGGCGAGCAGGTGCCGCTGTACGGCCCCGGCAAGACGCCGATCACTCTCAACGTCAACGGCAAGACCCTGCAGGCCGAACTGGAGCCGCGGGTCACCCTGCTGGACGCGTTGCGCGACACCTTCGACCACACCGGTCCCAAGCGGGTCTGCAATCACGGCGAGTGCGGCGCCTGCACGGTACTCATGGACGGCAAGACCGTGTACTCCTGCTCCACGCTGGCCATCGACGCCCAAGGGCACCAGATCACCACCATCGAGGGCCTGACGCAGGGCGAGCAGATTCACCCCGTCTCGACTGCCTTCGTCGCCAACGATGCCCAGCAGTGCGGCTTCTGCACCCCGGGCTTCGTGATGTCGATGAAGGCCTTGCTGGATGAGCATCCGCATCCCACGCCCGACCAGGCGCGGCGCGGACTCGCCGGCAATCTCTGCCGCTGCGGCACCTATCACGGCATGCAGGGCGTGGTCGCCCAGGGCGCCGGAAGGAAGGGGGCGTAGCCATGCCGGACTACAAATGGCCCGATGCCAAACAGCGCACCGTGATCGGCACCCGCGTGTCGCGCGTGGACGGCCCCGTTAAGGCCTCCGGCCACGCCAAGTACACCTACGACCAGAATCCCAAGGGCCTGCTGCACGCCGCCCTGGTGCGCTGTCCCTATCCTCACGCCAAGATCGCCAGCATCGACACCAGTGCGGCCGAGAGCATGCCCGGCGTGAAGGTGGTGCACGTCATCCAGGAGCAGGGAAAGACGGTGCAGTGGTCGGGCGACGAGATTGTGGCCATCGCCGCCATCGACGAGCGCACCGCCGAGGACGCGGTCCGCGCGGTCAAAGTCGAGT
>DASUBK010000410.1:0-13676 GCA_035763305.1 Terriglobales bacterium
GCGGCCGATGAATTTCAACAGCCGCCGGTGCAGTTGGGGCGCCGCGATTTTCTCAAGGCTGCCGGCTTCACCGCCGCGCTGGCCGCAGGCACCGGTTGCGCGCGCGCCCCGGTGCAGAAGGCGCTGCCCCTGCTCAACCAACCGGAGACCATCGTTCCCGGGCGCCCTTTTTATTATGCGTCCACCTGCGGCGGGTGCAGCGCCGGCTGCGGCACGCTGGTCAAGGTGCGCGACGGCCGGCCCATCAAGCTGGAAGGCAATCCGCAGCACCCGCTCTCCCGCGGCGGCCTGTGCGCCGTGGGGCAGGCGTCGATCCTGGGGCTCTATGATTCGCACCGCCTGCGGCGGCCGCTGCGTCGCGGCGCCGAGTCCGACTGGAAAACCGTTGACGGCGAAATCGCCGCCAAGTTGGCTGAGATCGCCGGCCGCGGCGGCGCCGTGCGCTTTCTGAGCGGGACCGTCACCAGCCCTACGCTGCAAGCGAGAATCAATGAATTCCTAGGAGGGTTCAAGGACGGCAAGCACGTTATCTACGACCCGTTGTCGCGATCGGCGATCCTGGAAGCGCACCGGCGGCTGTTCGGCATCCGCGCGCTTCCGCGCTACCGCTTCGACCGGGCGGACGTGATCGCCGGCTTCGACGCCGACTTCCTGGCAACGTTCCTCTCGCCGGTCGAATTCACGGAGCAGTACCGCGATGGGCGCAACCTGGAGGCGAAGCGGGTCTCGTACCACGTGCAGTTCGAGCCGCGCCTCAGCCTGACCGGGAGCAAGGCCGACCGTCGCTTCGCCGTTCGTCCTGACGAGACCGGTTCGCTGCTGACGCAACTCGTGGCGCGGCTGGCGCGGGCTTCAGGCGAAAAGTTCGACGCGCCCATCACTCCGGACGTCCGTCTGGACGACCTGGCGAAGCGGCTTGGGGAGGCACGCGGCCGGAGCCTCGTGATCAGCGGCTCGAATGATGTTGCCGAGCAGTCGCTCGCCGCCTACGCCAACCAGTTGCTGGGCAACTACGGTGCGACGCTCGATCTGGATCGCCCGTCGCTGCAGGCGCAAGGCGACGACGCCGAGTTGGCCACGCTGCTCGGGGAACTGCGGCAGAACAAGGTCGAGGCGATTTTGCTGAGCGGCGTCAATCCTGCCTTCGACCTGCCCAATGGCGCGGAAATGGCGGCGCTGATCCAGCGCGTGCCTCTGTCGGTCAGCTTCGCGGCGCGGCGCGACGAAACCGCGGAAGCATGCCAGTACGTCTGCCCGGAGTCCCACTATTTGGAGAGTTGGAGCGATGCACAGGCGGTGGCAGGAAGCTTCGCCGTGCAACAGCCGGTCATCGACCCGCTGGGCGGAACGCGCACAGTTGTCGCATCGCTGGCCACCTGGCGCGGGCAGCCGCAATCGGCCTATGACGCGGTGCGCGCGTACTGGCGCGGCAACATCTTTCCTGGCCAGCCGGAGAAGGACTTCGACAAGTTCTGGGACCGCGCGGTCCACGACGGCTACGTCGAGATCGCAATGCCCCCGGCGAAGCGTCGTTCGTTCGATGTGGCCGCCGTGCAACCGATCGCGCCCCGGCAAACCGACGGCATGGCGCTGGTGCTGTATCCGAGCATCGCCATGCTGGATGGCCGCAACGCCTACAATCCCTGGCTGCACGAACTGCCCGATCCCATCAGCAAGACCGCCTGGGACAACGTCGCCAGCCTGGCGCCCGCGACGGCCGCACTGTTTGGAATCGAACAAGGCGACATCGTCCGCATCGCCGCCGACGGGGGGACGCTCGAGCTCCCCGCCTACATTCAGCCCGGCCAGCACGAGCAAGCGATTGCCGTCGCGCTCGGCTACGGCAGCAAGCTGAGCGAGCGCTTCGCGCAGATCGGGCCGCAATGGCTGGAGGCGCAGTCCACGGTCGGCGACGACGGCCGCGTAGGCCGCAATGCTGCGCCGCTGCTGCGTTTCGCGGACGGCTCGCTGCGCTACGACAACGTGGTCCGCGTGCAGCGCACGGGTAAGCGCCGCGAGCTGGCGTGCACGCAGTTGCACGGCACCCTGACGGTCCCGCCGAAGCTGGCGCCGCCGGGAGCCACGCCGCGCGCCATCGTGCAGGAGACCACGCTGGCCGCGTTCTTCGCCGATCCGCACAGCGGGGTCGAGGACCATGCCGAGAAGGAAGACCTCTGGCCCACCGACCATCCTTACACCGGCCCGCGCTGGGGCATGGTGGTGGACCTGAACGCCTGCACCGGATGCTCGGCGTGCGTGATCGCCTGCCAGGCGGAGAACAACATTCCTGTGGTCGGCCGCGACGAGGTGCGGCGCAACCGCGAGATGCACTGGCTGCGCATCGACCGCTACTACTCCGAGCCGTCGCCGGGCATCATCGAAGTGGCTCATCAGCCCCTGCCGTGCCAGCAATGCGAGAACGCGCCCTGCGAAACCGTCTGCCCGGTGCTGGCGACGGTGCACACCGACGACGGACTCAACGCGCAGGTCTACAACCGCTGCGTCGGCACGCGCTATTGCGCCAACAACTGTCCCTACAAGGGACGGCGCTTCAACTGGTTCAACTACTCGCACGACGACCAGTTGCAGAACCTGCAGCTCAATCCCGATGTCACCGTGCGCTCGCGCGGCGTGATGGAGAAGTGCACCTTCTGCGTGCAGCGCATCCAGTTGGCGAAGATCGAGGCCAAAACGCGCGGCGAGAAGATCGCCGATGGCGATGTGCAGAGCGCGTGCCAGCAGTCCTGTCCGGCGCGAGCCATCCACTTCGGCGACCTCAACGACCCGAACAGCAGCGTCAGCCGGCGCATGGCGGATCCACGCCGCTATCGCCTTTTGTCCGAACTGAACGTGAAGCCCGCGGTCGGCTATCTCACCGTGGTGCGCAATCGCGAGGATGAGAAGGAAGGGAACAATGGCTGATGCCCTGGTTCTCCGCCCGCCCCTGATCGAGGGCGACAAGACGCTGGAGCAAGTGACGCGCGATGTCTGCGCGCCCATGGAGCGGCGTCCCGGCGCGCTGTGGTGGGCGGCGTTGCTGTGCTCCGGATCGCTGCTGGCGCTGGGGGCGGCCGCTATCGCCTACCAGGTCGCCACCGGAGTCGGCACCTGGGGACTGAACCGCACCGTCGGATGGGCCTTCGACATCACCAACTTCGTTTTCTGGATCGGCATCGGACACGCCGGGACGCTGATTTCCGCCATCCTCTTCCTCTTCCGACAGCGCTGGCGCACGTCGGTGAACCGCGCCGCCGAGGCGATGACGATCTTCGCCGTCATGTGCGCCGGCATCTTCCCGGTGATTCACACCGGCCGTCCGTGGCTGGCGCTGTGGCTCTTTCCGTATCCCAACACGCGCGGCTCGCTGTGGGTCAATTTCCGCTCGCCGCTGGTCTGGGATTTCTTCGCCATCTCGACCTACCTGACCGTCTCCGCGACCTTCTGGTACATCGGCCTGCTGCCGGATTTGGCGACCATTCGCGATCAGACGCACTCCGGCTGGCGCCGCAAGCTCGCCGGCTTCCTGAGCCTGGGCTGGAACGGCTCCTACCGTCACTGGCAGCGCTACGAGGTCGTCTATCTTCTGCTCGCCGGACTCGGCACGCCGCTGGTCATCTCCGTGCACACCATCGTCAGCTGGGATTTCGCGACCTCGGTGCTGCCGGGCTGGCACACCACTATCTTCCCGCCGTACTTCGTCGCCGGCGCGATTTACTCCGGCATGGCGATGGTGCTGACCCTGATGATCATCGCCCGCAAGATGATGGCGCTGGAGCAGTACATCACCATCCGCCACATCGAGCGCATGGGCAAGCTGCTGATCGCCACCAGCGGCATCGTCGGCCTGGCTTACGCGACGGAATTCTTCACCGCGCTCTACTCGGGCAGCCAGTACGAGCAGTTCGTCTTCCTGAATCGCGCCGCCGGACCCCTTGCCTGGGCCTACTGGACGATGGTCGCCTGCAACGTGGGCGTGCCGCAACTGCTGTGGTTCCGGCGCATACGCCGCTACGTGCCGGCAGTGTTCGTCATCACCCTGTTCGCCAACGTCGGCATGTGGTTCGAGCGCTTCATCATCATCGTGACCTCGCTGGAGCGCGACTTCCTGCCCTCGAACTGGTTCTGGTACGTGCCCACCAAGGTCGAGATCGCAACCCTGCTGGGCAGCTTCGGACTGTTCTTCACCTTGTTTCTCTTGTTCTGCCGCTTCGTGCCGGTGATCGCGGTGGCCGAAGTCAAAGGCGTGCTGAAGTACGGCAAAGCTTCGGCGGGAGGAGCGCATGAGTAGACGCGTTCTGATTGGAGTCTTCGAAAACGAGGCGGACACGCTCTCGGCGGTGCGCCTGTCGCGCGCCGGCGGCTACCATGTCGTGGACGTGCACGCTCCGTACGCGGTGCACGGCATGGAAGAGGCGATGGGCCTGAGCCCTTCGCGCATTCCCTGGGTGGTGTTCGCGCTGGCGCTGCTGGGCGCCGGCCTCAAGGTATGGTTCGAATTTTGGACCACGGCGGTGGATTGGCCGCTGAACGTAGGCGGCAAGCCGTTCAACTCGCTCCCCGCATTCGTGCCGGTGACCTTCGAGGTCATGGTGCTCTTCGCCGCCGTCGGCGCGGTTCTGTCCTTCTTCGCGGTCTGCAAGCTCTTCCCGGGCAAGAAAGCGGTGTTGCCCGTGGCGGGCGTCACCGATAACCGCTTCGCCGTGGTTCTGGAGCAGAGCGACTCCACCTTCGACGCGGCTCATGTCGCCGCCATGTTTCGCCGTGAAGGCGCGGTCGAGGTCAGCGAAGAAGTCATGCCGGAGGTGCGCTGATGGGCCGCGTCATCCTGAATGCCGTGCTACTGCTGGCGCTGCTGGGCGCAGCCGGGTTGGCTTGGATGCGCAGCGATGCCGCCAAGACGAACTACGAACTGTTTCCCGACATGGCGCATTCCGTTCGCTCCAACGCCTTCGCGCCCAACGCCAATCTCGCCGCCGGTCAGACGCTGCAAGCTCCGCCGGCGGGCGCCATTCCGCGCGGCTACTTGCCGCTGCACTACGCGGCAACGCCGCAGGATGCCGCCCGCGCCGGTGAGGAACTGATCAGTCCCGATGCGCCCGGCAATGAACGCGCCCTGCAGCGCGGCGCGCAGGTGTTCGCCAACTTCTGCTCCGAATGTCACGGCGCCGCCGCGGCCGGCAATGGACCTGTCGCCCAGCGCGGCTATCCCCCGCCGCCTTCGCTGCTCGCCGAGCACGCCGTGAAGATGAAGGACGGCCAACTGTTCCACATCCTCACTTACGGCCAGAACAATATGCCCTCGTACGCCAGCCAGTTGTCGCGGCAGGACCGCTGGGACGCCATCTTCTATGTGCGCTCCCTGCAAGCGGCGGCGCCGCCCGCGTCCGCAGCCGTGTCAGGTGGGAAGCCATGACCGAGCGCGAACTGCAATTCACTCCTCCTGCCGCGCACGTTGCCCGGCTACGCGCCCTGGCGATCGTGGGGGCTGCGATTCTCGCCGCCGGCATGTACTGGGCGCCGCAGCGCGCCTGGGCCAACCTGTTGCTGGCCGGCTACTACTTCCTCGGGATCGCGCTGGCGGGCACGCTGTTTGTCGCGTTCCAATACGTGACCGGCGCCTCCTGGAGCGTGGCCTTGCGGCGCATCCCGGAGGCGTTCGCATCGCTGGTGCCCATCGGCGGCGCGGCCATTCTCGCCGTGGTGCTCTTCCGCCCCTCGCTCTACGCCTGGACCGCCGACGCGAGTCTCACCGGCTTCCGCAAGCTGTGGCTCAGCCTGCCTTTCTTCCGCGCCCGCGCGCTGCTGTTCCTCGCATTGTGGACGCTCTTCTCCTTCCTGCTGCTGAGCGCTTCGCGCCGCCAGGATTCGGACGGCGACTTCCGGCACACGCACAGCAATGCGCGCATCTCCGGCGCGTTTCTGGTGGTGTTTGCCATCACCTTCTGGCTGGCCAGCTACGACTGGGTCATGTCGCTCGAGCCGGACTGGTGGAGCACGATTTTCGGCATGTACAACTTCGCCGGGCTGTTCAGCAGCGGTCTGGCAGCCATCGCTGTCGTTCTCGTGTACCTGCGCGAGCGCACTTCGCTGCGCCACATCATCAACGAGGATCACCTGCGCGATCTGGGCAAGCTGGTCTTCGCTTTCAGCACGTTCTGGATGTATCTCTGGTTCAGCCAGTACATGCTGATCTGGTACGCCAACATCCCGGAGGAGACGGTGTACTACGTGCAGCGCCAGCACGGACTATGGGCGCCGCTGTTCCTGCTCAACGTCGTCCTCAACTGGGTGATCCCGTTCTTCGCCCTGATGCCGCGGGTCAACAAAGGCAAGCCGGGATTCTTGCTGCGCGTCTCGCTGGTGCTGCTGGTGGGGCGATGGCTGGATCTGTACCTGATGATCGCGCCGCCCTTCGCCGGCACGAAGCCGTCCCTGGGGCTATGGGAACTCGGCGGCGCGGCGTTGCTCGTTGGCGGATTCGGCCTGGCCGCGATGGCAGCTCTGCGTCGCCGCCCCTTGGCCCCAACCCGCGACCCCTTCTTCGTCGACAGCCTTCATTACCATGCGTGAGGATTTATGCCCGACAGCACGACCGTCCGCAACACGCCGCCTCGCGAAAACGCTCTGCAACTGACGCTGGGAACCGTTGCCTTCGCCCTCTGCTTCGCCGTCTTCGGATCGGTCTCGGCCATGATGCCGATCATGCGCAAGCACCTCGGCTTCTCGACCATGCAGGCCAGCGTCGCCATCGCCATTCCCATCCTGCTGGGCAGCCTGGGCCGCATTCCGTTGGGCATTCTTACCGACCGCTTCGGCGGCCGCCTGATCTTCTCGCTGGTCATGGCGTTCTCCATCGTTCCGGCGTTGCTGATGGGATCGGTCACCACCTACCCTCAGGTGATTGTCTGCGGATTCTTCATCGGCTTGGCGCTGGCTAGCTTTTCGGTGGGGGTCGCCTTCGTCAGCGGCTGGTACTCAGCCGAGCGGCAGGGAACCGCCCTCGGCATCTACGGCGCCGGCAACATCGGCCAATCGCTGGCGGCGTTTGGTTCGCCCGCCATCGCAGCCGCCGCTGGATACGCGTGGGGATACCGCACCTTTGGGCTGTTGCTGGCCGTATGGCTGGTGATTTACGTTGTGCTGGCCCGCAATGCGCCTTCGCCCGCAACGCAGCGGACGCTCGCCCAACGCCTCGCGCCGCTCAAGACGCTGGGCAGTTGGGAGCTGAGCCTCTACTACTTCCTGACCTTCGGCGGATTTGTCGCCATGGCGGTCTACCTGCCGATCTTCCTCACCGAGATGTTCGGCCTGACGCCACGCGATGCCGGCGCGCGCACCGCCGGCTTTATCGTTCTCGCCACGGCTATGCGGCCCCTCGGCGGATGGCTCGCCGACCGCGTCGGCGGGCGCGCGGTCCTGAACGTCACCTTTCCCATCGTCGTGGTAACGGCCCTGTTCCTCACCAGCAGCACCATGGTTCCGTTCACCATCGGCGCACTGGGAATGGCCGCGGCCATCGGCTTGGGCAACGGCGCCGTCTTCAAACTCGTGCCGCAATACTTCCCCGAGTCGGTAGGCGGCGTCACCGGCCTGGTGGGCGCGGCCGGCGGCTTAGGCGGCTTCTTCCCTCCACTCGTGCTCGGAGCGTTGAAGCAATACACGGGCGCCTTCACCGGCGGATTCATTCTCCTCTCTCTCTTCGCCTTGGGATGCTTCGTAGTCTCCCGGCCGCAGATTTCGGCTCTGTGCCTGGTTCCGCCGAACCCGGGAGAACGGGAGACTTCGTGCTCGCGCGCCTCCCTATGTGCATACAGTCGCCGGTGCATTCCGGGGCTGTGAGTGAGGCACAAGCGCATCATCGTTACTCACTACGGCGGGCCCGATGCCCTTCAGGTGATCGAAGAGGAGTGTCCCGAGCCCGCAAGTGGTGAAGTGAGGGTGAAGGTTCTGGCAGCGGGTGTCGCGTTGCCCGACATCATGGCGCGCGCGGGCGTTCACCCCGAAACGCCTCCATTGCCCTTCACGCCGGGATGGGACCTGGTCGGAGTGGTGGAACGGCTCGGCGCGGACGTTTCCGGAATCGAACTTGGGCAGGTGGTTGCCGCCATGCCGATCCATGGTGCTTATGCGGAATTGGTCTGCCTGCCGCAACGCGAACTGGTTCCGGTGCCATTGGGCTTGGATCCTGCCGAAGCCGTAAGCCTCGTGCTGAACTACGTCACGGCCTACCAGATGCTGCATCGTTCGGCAAAGGTGCGACAAGGGCAACGCGTGTTAATCCACGGCGCGTCAGGCGGAGTTGGGACGGCCCTGTTGCAGCTTGGCCGCGTGGCAGAGCTGGAGATGTACGGCACTTGCTCAGTCCGGGGGGCAGCGGCCGTTTCCGATCTCGGAGCTGTCCCGATCGATTACCGGAATCAGGACTATGTGAAGGAGGTCCACCGTCTGACCGGCGAGGGCGTGGACGCGGTCTTCGACCCTATCGGCGGCGCCCATTTGTGGCATTCACGCGCGGCTCTTCGTCCCGGTGGGAGGGTGGTGGGTTACGGCAATACAACTTCGCTGCGCGAGGGATTGGGCGCACGCGGCAAGAGCCGTCGCAATCGCCTTCATGGGATTCCCGTTTACGCCTTGTACATTGCGGCGGGATGGTTGTTCCCAGGCCGCAAGCGGGTAGTGCCGTACAGCATCCAGACACTCAAGAGGCTTAGGCCCGCACTGTTCCGGCAGGATCTAATCACCCTGCTCCACCTCCTCCAGCAGGACAAAATCAAGCCGCTCATCGCGCAGCGACTTGCTCTCGTCGAGGCCAGGCGGGCCCAGGAACTGCTCGAAAGAGGGGGTGTCATAGGCAAGATCGTGCTTATGTGCGACGCGTGATCCTGCCGTGCAGTGCCACGCGTCCGTTTGCTGGCAGCCGCCGGCAACTGTTCGCTGAGATTGCGCGTGGCGGGTTGGAAGCGCGCACCGTGCCGGCCCCAGCCCGATCACTCACGACCCCCAGTGATGCCCGACGAAACAAGTAAGAAACCAGAGCCCTTCGTCAGTTATTTCCAAAGTCAGAACACGATTGCGCATTTTGCAGCAGCCAGGAGTGAAGGAGTTTTCATAGTTCACTGCGCAGACCTGCATTGCGGCTGCGCCTTCGTGGTATGCGGACGGGCAGGCGAGAGCGCGACGGCGGAGTGCGGCTTCGCGGCTCCCCATGCCCAGATCTGAATCCAAATTCGCCGGCGATATCCCAAACCGAACTTGGTCGGGCCGGGAGAACAGATTCATTTTCGCGAATGCGCAAGTCACATCGTGCGCCCGCAATAACTTTCCACGGAGCTGGTCAACATCCTGATGTCTACCTGATCGTGGAGGACTCTCATGGGCACTCCTGCGCAAACATTGACGCAGCCCCTGCTGAAGCGCGGGGACAAGTCGGCCGCCGTTCGTCAACTGCAACAACTGCTGACGCAGCGCGGGTATCTCCTGGATCCGGACGGAAAGTTTGCCGGCAAGACGTTTCAGGCGGTGCGCGCCTTTCAAGCGAGCCACGTCGACGCCGAAGGTCATCCGCTGGTCGTGGATGGCAAAGTAGGCCCGCTAACCTGGTGGGCGCTGACCCATCCTAGTGCGAATGCCGCGCCATCCGCGGTGGTGGACTTTGTACAAATGCCCCCGCCGGAGGCTGGCGGAAGTCGGCTCGGCCGGGCGGCCTTGCAGGCGGCGATCGGCGAATTGAAAGCCGGTGCCGGCGAAGTGGGGGGCAACAATTCCGGTCCGTTTGTGCTCAAGTACCTGCAGCCGGCGGGCATGCCGGAAGGCGAAGCGTGGTGCGCTTCCTTCGCCAGTTGGTGTTACCTGCAGGCCGCAGGCACGCGGACGAACATGCCGTTCGCCTATTGTCCCGGCGCGCGTAAGCTGCTGCAGGAGTTCAAAGACAAAGGCTGGGCGCATGCTCCGGGGGATAGTTACCAACCACTGCCCGGAGACCTGGTTTTCTGGTGGCGCGTTCGCGCCGACGGGTGGCAGGGTCATGTCGGGTTCGTTTACCAGTTGCTGGATGGGCGCCTGTACACGGTCGAGGGCAACAAGACGCCGAACGTACAGGGGTTCTCTTACGTGTTCACACGCATGAGCCAACTCCTGGGCTACGGCCACGTTCCCGATTAGTGCTGCGCGGCAGCACAGAGCGCCCGGCGCTACAGCCGGCTACCAGTTGGTGCTGAATTTTGATGACGTTGACTGCGTAGAACAGCACCGCGATCCCGATCACGGCGATGTTACCATTGCGCTCGACACCGGCGGGAAGAGGCTAGAGCCACGATGACGACCGGCCTTCTCCGATTCGACGGCGCCGTGGAGCGCGATCCCGCCATCGCGGCGTGGATGAAACAGCACGCCGGGGAACTGGGGGGCATCGCCCAGCAGTGGTTCGAGGTGATGCGCAACTGCGGTGACGAAGTGCGGGAGCTTCTGCACGACGGCTGCCCGGTCGCATGTTTCGGAGATGTGCCCTTCGGCTACGTCAATGTGTTCACCGCGCACGTCAACGTGGGATTCTTCCAGGGCGCGTCCTTGCGCGATCCGGAGCGCTTGTTGCAAGGCAACGGCAGATCCATGCGGCATATGAAGCTGCGGCCGGGAACGGCGACGAACGCAGCCGCGCTGAACAGGCTCATCGAGGCGGCGTACGCGGATATCAAGGCCCGCGTCGAGCACGGCTTTCGGGCACGTCCGCCGCGGAGCGCGCGGCGGACGTTACCCTTTTAGGCGCAACGCGCTCAGGCCGTCCGCCGCGCCACAACCCACACCTGTGAAGTGTAGGTTGTGGCGCGGCGCAGTCCCCTCAATTCAGCTCGAAGTTCGCCACCAGCGACGCTCCCGCCCAAGTGAACGTCTGCGAAGGCGGGGTGGAACTCGTGTATCCCGACGGAAGCGTGACCACCACGGAATAGCTTGCCCCTCCACCCAGGCCGCTGGTATCGGAAAAGTAGTAGAGCCCGGCCGCGTCGGTGATGGCCGTGGCCACCACCGCATTGGACGAGTCCACCAGGTTGACGGTCACGCCGCTGACACCGGCGCCGGCAGAATTCACCACCCAGCCCAGGATCGGGTTGGCATTGAGTTGGCCGGAGAGGCTCAGCTGCAGGTACTGGGCGTCGCTCAGCAGCAGCTGGACCGGATCGAACGATCGGCCGCTGGGATCCTTGCAGGTGGTCGCGATGTGCTTTCCGGCCTGCGCCTGCACCTCGTAAACCAAGGCCTTGAGCGCATTGACCGCAGCGGCCGTTTGACCCTTGCCGATGAGATTGGCCGCCGCGGCGATCTTGCTGGTCAGCGATTGCCCGATGTTGTCAATGCACCCCAGCGCCTGCAGGTTGGTGACATCCTGGCCCAGGCTTTGCGGAGTCACCGCGATGGTGAAGGTGACCGACTTCGTCCCCATGTTGTCCAGGTTATCCGCCGAATCCACGGTGAACGTATGCGGTCCCAGAGACAAGGAGTAGAGATAGACCGCCTGGCCGGGATCCAGGCTGGCGCCGAACTGGGCGGCGGTGAGGCCGTCCATCTTCGGCGTGAAGCTCTTTACTCCCGAGCCGGCGTCGGTGACGTTGTAGTTCAGCGTCAACGTGTCGCTGTGGCCGTACTGCGCCGCCAGCGGCTGGTTGATGGTGGCGAGCGGGGCCGTGTTGTCCAGGATCACGCTCTGCGTGTGGCGCGGCTCGATGAGGTTCCACACGCTCTGCGCCGAATACTCCAAGTCATAGTTACCGTCGCCGACATTGCTGCCACCGTTCAGGTACACCGCTGCCGACCCGTTCGCGGCTGTGGCGCTCGTCCAGTGAACCGGGAACGGCGAAAAGGCATACGTGGGCAGCGGCGCTCCTGGTTGGTGGAAGCGGTACTGGAAGTCCTGCACTCCCAGCGCCGCACTGGAGAGGTTGAAGGGAGTCGCCGACGAAACGTAGCTGTTGTAGTGGGGACCGCCGATCTGCAGCGTGGCGGCCGGCGGAACCGGGGCCGGCAGTTCCTCCATTTTGAACGAGGTGGTGTACTGCCGCTCCGTTTCCGTCTCGGGGATTTGGTAGGTGCACGGGCTGGCGCAATCACCCGGATAGAGGTCGAATTCGTAGGTACCGTTGCGCGCTAGCGCGATCACGTCCGAGATGCCCAAGCCGATGATGTTCCACACGCCGTAGTCGCAACCCGAGCCCGAGTAACTGTCGCAGTAATTGCCGTCGGCAGGACCGGAGTCGTAGCCGCCCACCGCCACGTGAATGGTTCGCCCGTCCTGCACGTCCACCGTCCAGGGCGTGCGCGTGAAGTAGTAATAGTCGTCGTCGCCGTTTTCCGTCAGCGGATCGCCATGGCCGGTGATGTTGTCGCCGCCGTCAAAGGCGTAAACGCCATTGGTGGTGTCGTAGAGCCAGCTCATCCAGCGCCACTGCCCGCCGACGTCCACGAACACGCGCCAGTCGCCGTCGCCGCAGATGGTGCAGCGGCCGTTCTGGTTGACGGTGAACTGGTTCAGCGTAATGCCGAAACGGCGTATGGCCGGCCGGTTCTGCCCGTCGGGAATGTCGTCCCAGCCCAGCGTGATGGTCTTGGCAAAATAATTGGCATTGCTGCCGTTGAAGGGCAGGATCACCCGCAGGCGCGTGGCCTGTTCGCCGGGCTGCAACGCCGGACAACTGGTCCCCAGGGCCGTCTGCGCCACCGGGTCCGAGGGAGGCGGCGGCGTGGAGGCTCCAATCATGCAGAGGATCGGAGTCACCGTCTGGCAGTAGGTCTTGTCGGGTCCGCAGGCATGCTCGGGGACCTCGTTGAAGTGATCCGTGATCCGCCACTGCAGCGCCGCGTTGGGCACCGGCGGGGTCACCGGGGTGGCGCCGCTCGCCTCCAGGGGAGGGCCGTTACCCTCCAGCGATTCATAGTGCGCTCCCGGAGGATAAATATCGAAAACATAGTTGTAGTTATTGATGGGGATGACCGGGCCGGTGTGGTGGTACGGCGAACAGTCGCCCGAGGAATCCGAGCGCGACACGATATTGCACAGATCGTTGGCCCCTCCGCCGTTGCCGCTGACGAAGATGTCGGCCTCGGTAACGGGAACCAGGGTCGGCGGAGTCCACGGCGGAATCGCCACCACGGGCTGGGGCACGGCCGAGCCGGTCACCGGCAGCCAACTGGACGGATCGTCCGACTGCGATCGGTAAGTATCGCCGCTGTGGGCCGTCTCTTCACGCGATACCGCCGTGTGATTGATGCGGAAAGTGGCTAGCGCGCGCGGCGGATGGATTTCCGAATCGAACTTTACCCAGTCGTTCAAGGTAGTGCCGGGGGGAAGCAGGCCCAGGTCACTGGCGTTACCCCAGGTGTCGCCTACGCCGGTGTGGCCGCAGTCGAAGATCCAGCGGCCTTCCAGCCATACGCGGTCTCCGGCAGACGGCCACGCGTATTCCGGAAGCGAGCCCCAGAAGCGCGTGTTGTTGGCGGAGTCGCCGTTGACGTGCATCGCGGCCGCGTTTTCCCACTCCACCTCCATCTCCTCGTGAGTGCAGGTCGCGCCCGTGCTGCCGTCCGGGCAGGCTTCCGCGGAGACCAGAAGGCACTTGTTGTTTCCCTGATACTTGCCGCTGAGCGCGTTGCACTGCGCGTAGGCGTCAAATTCGGTTCCCGGAAGG
>DASUBK010000411.1:0-4061 GCA_035763305.1 Terriglobales bacterium
ATCGTGGAGAAGTCGGGCTCCTGGTTCAGCTACAAGGGCGAGCGCATCGGCCAGGGCCGCGAGAACGCCAAGCAGTTCCTCAAGGAGAACAAGGACATCGCGGCCAAGATCGAGGCCGAGGTGCGCAAGACGCTGGGCCTCACCGGCGCGCAGAACGAGCCGGCGCCGCCTCCGGCCGGACCGGCGGAACGTGCCAGCGCAGCGGCGGTGGCGAGGACCGCTCCCGGCGACGGCCGCGGCATCGCCCCGGTGGTGGCCGCCGCGCGGGCGATGAACGCGCCGCGAAAATAGCGTCCGGCATTCCTGTGGAAGCGCAGGGCTTCAGCCCTGCGAGGAAGCATGAGATTGAACAGGGCTTTTAGCCCCGGTGGAAAGCCACCGGGGGCTAAAGCCCTTTCTATTTGTCGGAGACGATTCGCAGGGCTGAAAGCCCTGCGCTTCCACCGCGACGCTCCTTGGCGTCCTTTGCGGTTGTCTTCCTCGTAGCAGCAGAGTCCGCCAAAGGCGTACAATTCTCCTCCACATGGGGTGAGGCCCGTCCTCACGATCCCTCCTCATCCAGCCTTTTTCGGAGCCTGGCTGACTCCCCGTCTTTTTAGGAGGAACGATGGCGACCCAACCGAAAGCGCAAGCGACTCCCGCAATCAATCACCAGAAAGTCGAGCAATTCCTGCACAAATTCGTCGGCGATCTCGCGGCCAGCATGGGTGCGTCCCTGGCCCTGGTCGGTGAAAAGCTCGGGCTGTACAAGGCCATGACCGGCGCCGGCCCGATGACGCCGGCGGAACTGGCGGCGCGCACCAGCACCAACGAACGCTACGTCCGCGAATGGCTCTCGGCGCAGGCCGCCAACGGCTACGTCGAATACGACGCCGGCAGCGGCAAGTTCCGCCTGCCCGACGAGCATGCCCTGCTGCTCTCCAACGAAGATGGTCCCGCCTACATTCCCGGCGCCTTCCACCTGCTCTCATCCATGTTCCGCGACGAACACAAAATCACCGAGGCCTTTCGCAGCGGCGAGGGCGTGGGCTGGCACGAACACCACGCCGAACTGTTCGAGGGCACGGAAAAATTCTTCCGCCCAACTTACCTACACAACCTGGTCGGCGCCTGGATTCCCGCTCTGGATGGGGTGGACGCGAAACTGAAGAAGGGCGCGGCGGTGGCCGACGTTGGCTGCGGCCACGGTGCTTCCAGCATCGTCATGGCCAACGCCTACCCCGAGTCCTCCTTCTACGGGTTCGACTATCACCAGGCGTCGATCGAGAAGGCGCGGCAGCGGGCGGAGAAGGCGGGGGTGCAGCATCGCGTGCGCTTCGAAGTGGCGACCGCCAAGGACTTCGAGGACCGCTCCTACGACCTGGTCTGCTTCTTCGACTGCCTGCACGACATGGGCGACCCGGCGGGCGCGCTGAAGCATGTGCGCCAGACCATCGAGGACGACGGCACGGTGATGATCGTCGAGCCCTACGCCAACGAAACGCTGGAGCAGAACCTGAACCCGGTGGGCGCGGTCTTCTACGCGGCTTCGACCATGATCTGTACCCCGGCATCGCGGGCGCAGGAAGTGGGCACCGCGCTGGGCGCGCAGGCGCCGGAGAGCAAGCTGCGCGAGATCGCCAAGACGGGCGGCTTCAGTCGCTTCCGCCGCGCGGCGGAGACGCCCTTCAACCGCGTCTACGAGCTGCGGCCTTAGAACGCTCCCGATTCGAGTCGACTTTTAAGTCAGTGCGTACCCCGGCCGTCTCGGCCGGGGTTTTTTGTAAGCGGTCAGTGGACAGTCGTCAGTGCCCAGAATGAACGTCACTGACCACTGATCGCTAGCCGCTTTCTCCCGCCGCCACTATGATTGCAGCCATGCTCCGCCGCAGCCGTTTCCTTTCGTTGGCGCTGCTCACCTGTGCCATCCTCGCGCTGGCGCAGGATGCGCGCGATGCGTGGCAGCGTCCGGCCGAGGTGATGGACGCCCTTGAGATCCGTGCGGGCAGCCGCGTTGCCGATGTGGGCGCCGGCGACGGATATTTCACCGCGCACCTCGCCGAACGCGTGGGGCCGCAAGGACGCGTGTACGCGGAGGATATCGATCCTTCGGCGCTGGCGCAGGTTCGCGGCGCGGCAGATAAGAAGGGCATGAAGCAGGTCGAGACCATTCTGGGCAGCGTCTCCGATCCCAAGCTGCCGGCGAACTCGCTGGACGCGGTCCTCATCGTGAACGCCTACCACGAGATGGATGAGCACGACGCCATGCTCGCGGGCATTCGCAGCGCTCTCAAACACGGCGGGCGGCTGGGGATCATCGACAAGGAAAGCGAGCCGGGCCACGACCGCTCCTGGTACCACTCCCATCACCGCATCGCCAAGTCCGTGGTGCGCCAGGAAGCGGAACACAGCGGGTTTCGCTTCGTCGGCGAGCATCGCGGATTCCAGCGCCCTTCCGACGGCAGCAAGTGGTACTTCCTGATTTTCCAGAATCCGTAATCGCGCCGCAAAATTCCGCGGCGACATCATTGCTCCCTGCCGGAAAACCAGCATAGAATCAGCTTTCCAACGCCCGCGCTCGACCGAGGCCCATTGAAGCCCGTCATCGCCATTTATCCCGGCTCGTTCGATCCGCCGACCAACGGTCACCTCGACCTGATCTGCCGCGGCAGCAAGATTTTCGACGAACTGGTGGTCGCTATCCTGCGCAACCCGGAGAAGAACCCGCTGTTCAGCTTCGACGAGCGCCAGGACATGCTCCGCAACATGACCGCCGACCTCGACAACGTGCGCATCGAGATGTTCGAGGGCCTGCTGGTGGATTACGCCCGCCAGCTGCACGCCGGCGCGCTGCTGCGCGGCATCCGCGCCATTAGCGACTACGAGTACGAGCTGCAGATGGCGCTGATGAATCGCAAGCTCAACCCCCACCTGGAAACCGTGTTCAGGATGCCGGCGGAGGCGTATTCCTACGTCAGCTCGCGCCTGGTCAAGGAGATCGCGCAGCTGGGCGGGTCGGTGCACGGGCTGGTGCCCGACGAGGTGGAGCAGAGACTGCAACAGAAGATCAACGGCGGCGGGCGCGAACGGCGCGTGGCCGCCAGAAGAAGAAGGTAACCCCATGGCCGCAGGCACGCAGCAGATGACCTCCACCCTCACCGAGCGCATCAACCGTATCGAGGTTTCCGCCACGCTGGCGGTGGTCAACGAGGCGGAGAAGATGCGCGCCGCCGGCGCCGACCTGGTGGATTTCGGGGCCGGAGAGCCGCACTTCCACACCCCGCAGCACATCAAGGACGCGGGCATCGCCGCCATCCAGCAGAACTTCACCAAGTACACCGGCGTGGCCGGGGTGCCGCAGTTGCGCGACGCCATCGTCAATCGCCATGCGCAAGACTTCGGCTCGGCCTACAAGCGGGAAGAGGTCATCGCCGCGACCGGCGGCAAGCATGCCCTGTTCAACGCGGTGCAAGTGCTGGTGGACCACGGCGACGAAGTCATCGTTCCGGTGCCCTACTGGGTGTCGTTCAAGGACATCATCCGCTACGCCGGCGGCGTGCCGGTGTACGTGGAGACCGACGAGGCGAAGGGATTCTCGCTGACGGCGGCGATGATCGAGCGCGCCATCACCCCGCGCACCAAGGCAATCATTCTGAATTCGCCGAACAATCCCTCGGGCGCGGTGATGAGCCCCGAGGACCTGAAGGCCGTGGCGCGGGTGGCCCACGAGCGCGGCATCTACGTCATCTCCGACGAGTGCTACGTCTACCTCAATTACACCGGCCGGCAGTTTTCGCTGGGCGGCTTTACCGAGGCCAAGGAGCACCTGGTCATCATCGGCTCGCTGTCGAAGACCTACGCCATGACCGGATGGCGCATGGGCTACGCGCTGGCGCCGGCGCCGATTGTGTCCGCCATTGCCAAGCTGCAAAGCCAGTCCACCTCGAACCCGACCTCGATCGTGCAGAAGGCGGCCATTGCGGCACTGACCGGCCCGCAACAGTGCGTGGCCGACATGTGCAGCGAATACATCCGCCTGCGCGACCAGATCGTCGCCGGGCTGCGGGAGATTCCGGGCATCA
>DASUBK010000412.1:0-5768 GCA_035763305.1 Terriglobales bacterium
GGACAATACCAACAACGTGACCGTCAAGAACAGCCGGATCTACAACACCAACGACGAAGCGATTGAGCTCAAACCCGGCACACACGATTGCGTGGTCGACGGGAACAACATCTCAGCGGCGAATTTGAACAATGTGACTCCCGGGTATGGAGGCGCCGCCATCGAGGTCAACGAGGCCGTGGCCGCGCCGCAGCACTGGGACAGCAATCCCAACCACATCATTCGCAACAACTTCGTCCATAACACCGGTCCCGGCGGGACCTACCAGTTGTACAACTCGGGGATCCGCTTGGGGACCGGCGCCACCGCGTACAACAACGTCATCTACGGCATTCAATCTCCCGGCGTCGGGATCCTGGTGGACAACAACGCTTCCGATTCGTACACGCGCAACCTCTACCACAACACCATTGATGTAACCAGTTCGCGGGCCGTCGCGCTCAGCGGTGGTACGGCCGATGTCAGGAACAATATCGGTCCCACTTCCACCAGCAACAAGGCCACCTCCTCCGCGTACTATGTGAATGCGGCCGGGGCAGACTATCACCTGGTGGCGGGCAGCGCGCCGATCAATGCCGGGGTCGACCTCACCAGCGTGGTGCCGACCGACATCGAGGGCAACAGCCGTTCGCTGAACCCTCCTCCGGACCTGGGCGCGTACGAATTTGTGGGCGCCAAGCCGGCGGCGCCGACCAACGTGCAAGCTATCGTGCATTGAGAGGGCCGCACCAGACCGGCGTAGTGCACATCGTTACAGTTTTGTGAGTTGCAAGACCTGCCGCGCCGGAGTGTGTCTCCATCGTGGCCGCCCGCTTCAGGTAGTCGGAGCCGGCACACCAGGTGGTACGGATCCAAGTTCTTGTTCGCAGGAGGATGTTGATGAAGGTCGTAATTTTCTGTGGTGGCCAGGGTTTGCGGTTGCGCGAGTATTCCGAAAACGTTCCCAAGCCGCTGGTCCCGATTGGGGACTCGCCCGTCATGTGGCATTTGATGAAGTACTACTCCCATTATGGGCACAAGGACTTCATCCTCTGCCTGGGACACAAGGGCGAGGCAATCAAGAGGTTTTTCCTCAATTACAACGAGGCCCTGTCAAGCGACTTCGTGCTCTCCAACGGCGGGCGCAACCTGCAACTGCTGAACAAGGATTTCTCCGACTGGAGCATCACCTTCGCCGATACCGGCGCGAAGTCCATGATCGGCGAGCGCCTGGTCGCGGTGCGCGAACACGTGCGCAACGAGGAGGTTTTCCTCGCCAATTATGTGGACGGCCTCACCGACCTTAATCTGAGCCAGGTGATCGACCATTTCCTCAAGTCGAACAAGACGGCCTGCTTCGTCTCTGTCCCGCCGACGCAGACCTTCCACCTCATCGAGACCGACAGCGACTCGCACGTGACCCGCATCAACCACGCCGGCCACTCCAACACCTGGATCAACGGCGGATATTTCATCCTTCGCCAGCGCATTTTCGACTTCATCCGCCCCGGCGAGGACCTGGTCGACCAGCCCTTCCAGCGCCTGAGTGCCGCCAAGGAACTGATTACCGTCAAGCACACCGGTTTCTGGGCCTGCATGGACACCTTCAAGGAACGGCAGCAACTGGAGGATCTGTGGTCGAAGGGCGCGGCCCCCTGGCAGGTGTGGCTGGACAACGGCAAATCGGGCTCCGAGAGCGAGGCGCGGAAAGCCGCGGCGACCGCATCTTCCACCCGCTAAACCGCGCATCTGCAACATGACCGCGGGGTACCGGCGAAGTTACTTTTGTGTGAGCCCGAGCCCGCCGGCCAGCCCGCTGCTTGCCTTATAATGTGAGTAGTTACCCCACAAGCAGATGCAGTGTCGTGCGCGGCCTATGGGGCTGCGCGGCGAGATGGGTCAAGGTGAAATCCACTGCTTGGATTGCACTTACAACTGCGTCCCTCTGAGGCGGCGCGCCGACCTTCCCCCCAGGTTTGCGATGGTTACCAACCCGGCGCTCGAAGTCTGCCGTCGGCCGGCTGATGACAACTTTGCCAATATCTGAGTGTGGCACCGCCAATTTCTATGAGTAGCGTGATCGGAGTCGAAAAGGTTCAACCCGCCGCCGGCGGCGATGCGGCGTCGGAACATTTCCGAACCGACCACCTGCTGCGCAACATCGACAAGCACGCCATCTCTGCCGGCTTTGTCACCTCCACCGCGCAGGTGATCAAGTTCGTGTTGAATTTCGGCGCTGCCGCGGTCCTGGCCCGCCTGCTCAGCCCGAAAGAGTTCGGCCTGGTCGGCATGGTGCTGGGCGTGACCAGCATCCTGCGGATTTTCAAGGAACTGGGACTCTCCACCGCTACCGTGCAGCGGCAGGAAATCACCCAGCAGCAGGTTTCGAACCTGTTCTGGACCAACGTCGGCGTAAGCGGCGCTCTCACCCTGGTGACCGCGGCCGCGGCGCCCCTGGCGGCGTGGTTCTACCGCGACCCGCGGGTCACCGGCATCATGCTGGCGCTGTCGCTGACCTTTGTGCTGACCGGTTCGACCGTCCAGCACCAGGCGCTGCTGACGCGACAGATGCGTTTCCTGGCCCTGTCCGTCATCGACCTCGCCTCCATGTTGCTGGGCTTCGTCACCGCGGTGTGGATGGCGTGGAGCGGCTACTCCTACTGGGCGCTGGTGGGACAGCAACTGGCGCTGGCCGCGACCAACCTCGGCATGACCTGGATCGCGTCGCGCTGGCGTCCCGGATTGCCGCGACGCAACAGCGGCGTGCGCCCAATGCTGAAATTTGGCGCCCATTTGACGTTGGCGGACCTGGTCGGCCGGGTCTCCGTGAACTGCGACAGCGTGATCATCGGCCGCTTCTTCGGCGCCTTCGCCCTCGGCCTGTACGGACGCGCCAGCGTGCTGCTGACCCGCCCCCTGGAGCAGTTGCTCGATCCCATCAGCGTGGTCCTGATTCCCGTGCTCTCGCGGCTGCAGAATGACAACGAGCGCTACCGGCGCAGCTTCCTGCATGCCTACGACACCCTGGCGCTGATCACCTTCCCCTTCGCCGCCATGTGTCTGGCGCTGGCGAATCCGATTGTGCTGGTCGTTCTTGGCCCCAAGTGGACGGGGGTAATTCCCCTGTTCGGAGCCTTCACGGCGGTCGCGATCACCCTGCCGCTTTCCATCGTGACCGCGTGGCTGTTCTCCAGCCAGGCGCGCGGAAAGGACCAGTTGCACTCCTACACCTGGGCCGGCGCCGTCACCGTCGCCGCGTACTTCGCCGGGCTGCACTGGGGATTGATGGGAGTCATCATCTCGCTCGCCATCACGAGTTTTGCGATTCGTATGCCGATTCTGTATTACCTGGCGGGCCGCAGCGGGCCGGTCAGCGCCAGTGATCTGTGGAGCGCCTTTTTCGCTCACCTGCCGTGCTGGGCGGCGGTGTATGTCAGCACCGCGCTGGCGCGCATGCTGGTGATTCATCACGGTCCCATCGTCCAGGTGCTGGTGGCCGCTCCGCTGGGAGCCGCGGCCGGCGTGCCGCTGTTCATGATTTTCCGGCGGCCGCGGCAGAGCACGCTGTACACCTGGAACGCGGTGGTGCGGAAGTGGATGGCGGCGGCGTGATGGCAACGGTTACCAAACCGGAAGCGGTGTTCTCGGCGCCAGGCGCGAAGGGCCATCCCGCCCCCGCGGAACGCCGCAAAGTGGCGCTGTTCGGGATCTTCGGCATCCAGAACCTGGGAAACGAGTGCACTCTCGATGCGATGCTGAACGCCGTGCGCGAGCGCTTGCCGGAGGCCGAAATTCAAGTCATCGGCTACGATCCCGCCGACACCTTCCGGCGGCACCAGGTACCCACGTTGTCGATCGTGCAACGCATTGACGACCAGCAAACGGGTGCTCGCGGTCGTCTGCGGCGCCTGTTTCGACTGTTGTTTCGCCGGCTGCCCGGAGAAGTCGGCCATTGGCTGGGAGCGGTGCGCGCCCTGCGCGGCACCGAGTTGATGATCATGACCGGAACCGGGATGCTGACCGACTACAGCACCACCGCGTTCGGCTATCCCTACGACCTCTTTAAGTGGACTACGGCGGCCCGCATCGCCGGCTGCAAGGTGCGCTTCGTCGGCATCGGCGTCGGGCCTTTGTACCAGCGCCTGAGCCGCATCTTCGTCGATGCCGCCCTTCGCTGGGCGGACTATCGGAGCTATCGCGACGATCGTTCCCATCACAACCTGCGCCAGCTCGGCCTGGGAAAAGATTCGGATCCTGTCTATCCGGATCTGGCCTTCAGCCTGCCCCGCCGGCTGTTCGCTCGTCCTCGGGCCGCTGTTCAGCGCCGGTTCACGGTGGGTCTGGGAGTGATGAGGTTCGTCGATCGTCACGCCAGCACGGAACAGGAGCGGGAATCCAGCTACCAGCGGTATCTGGTGTGCATGTGCGAGTTTGTGGAGTGGCTGGTGGCACGCGGCTATGGCATTCGGATTCTCCAGGGCGACGCTCGCCATGATCCGGCGGTGCGCCGGGAGCTGCGGGAAAAACTGCAAGCACGCGGCACGGACTACGCCGCCTGCGGAATCGCCGACGAAGAGAGCACCTGCACCGAGGACCTGGTTTCCCAACTGGCCGAGACCGATATCGTGGTTTCTCCCCGCTTCCACAACCTGGTTCTGGCCATGATGCTCGCCAAGCCGGTGATCTCCATCTCGTACGATCCCAAGAACGACGCCTTGCTGGAGGGCTTCGGACTGGGCCAGTACCGCCAGGCCATCGCCGAGGTCCAGACGCAGAAGCTGATCGAGCAATTCAAGGAAGTCGAAGGTGCGCGCGAACGCATTGCGGCACGCCTGCGGAAGGGCGCGGAGGAATACCGCACCCGCCTGGAGCAGCAATATTCGCTGATTCTCGGCGATCTCGGCCAGGCAGGAATCAGGAGTTAACGCGAAATGCCGTACCTACACCAACGCCCGGAGAAGCCGACGATCCACAGCAAAGGCTACCTGGGCTATGCCTTCGGCCCGCTGGGCCTGGACCTGGAGGTCCACCACATCGACGTGGAGAAGGGGCACGACACCTTTCAAGTCAGCAAGAAAATCACCCGGATTTATTATGTCATTTCCGGGAGCGGCTACTTTACGATCGACGGCCGGCGCTACGACGTAGTTCCCGGCATGGTGGTCGAAGTTCCTCCCAGGGTCGAGTACTCCTACTCCGGGCGGATGCAGTTAGTTGCCTTCTCCACGCCGCGCTGGTTCCGCGGCAACGACGCCACGACGCGCTGGAACCCGGATGTGATCGACGAGCCTTACACTCCCTCCCACGACAAGTTGCTGCATCGGATCGGACGCATGAGAATCTTCGGCAAATCTCCCGCACGCGCCTTTCTGCGCGTGAATGAAAGCTTATGGAAAGCGCTGCCGCGCGGCGTCACCTCGCTGGGGCCGGCGCGCGCCTATGGAACCTGGCTGCACAAGACGGCGCGGGCACAACGCACGCGCGAACAGGCCCTCGCCACCTTCTTTCTGCGCAACCGCCCGCAGCTGGAGCTTATGCGCCGGCTGGTCGACCGCAAGGCCAAGGGCGAGCGCCTGAATGTCGCGGTGCTGGCGTGCAGCGGTGGCGCGGAAGCGTACTCGGTGGCTTGGACGCTCAAGTCGGCCCGCCCCGACCTGGATTTCACCTTGCACGCGATTGACATCGCGCCGGAAGCGGTGGAGCTGGGACGGAAGGGAATGTACTCCAGCCGCCCATCCGAAGTCACTCGCACCGCGGTGCTGGAACGCATGACGGCCGCCGAGATCGAG
>DASUBK010000413.1:0-8286 GCA_035763305.1 Terriglobales bacterium
GCGCGCCTCCACCGGGTCCTGCTTCCAGATCGTCGGACAGGGGGAGAGGATTTCGACCAGCGAGAAGCCCAGGCCGTCGCGCTGGTTCTCCAGCGCCTTGCGCACGGCGCGGCGGGCCTTCATCACGTTCTTGTTGTCCGACAGCGCCACGCGCTCGATGTACACCGGCGCTTCCAGCGTGGCCAACAACTCGGAGACGTGCAGCGGGTAGCCTTCGTTGTTGGGACGGCGTCCCCAGGGACTGGTGGTGCTGGGCTGCGAGACCAGCGTGGTGGGCGCCATCTGGCCGCCGGTCATGCCGTAGATGGCGTTGTTGACGAAGAAGATGGTGATGTTCTCGCCGCGATTGGCAGCGTGCACGATCTCGGCCGTGCCGATGGCCGCCAGATCGCCATCGCCCTGGTAGCCGATGACCATCTTGTCGGGGAGCGCGCGCTTGATGGCCGTCGCCGCCGCCGGGCAGCGGCCGTGCGCCACCTGCACGTTGCCGGTGTGGAAGTAGTAGTAAGCGAAGACCGAGCAGCCCACCGGGCTGACGAACACGGTGTGGTCGCGCAGGCCCAGGTCGTCAATCGCTTCGGCGATCAGCTTGTGGGCGACGCCGTGCCCGCAGCCGGGGCAGTAGTGGGTCTGGTGCTTGAGCTCCGACTTGCGCTCGTACTGGTCGTAAAAGACCGGCGACTTGCTGTGAATGATCTCGTAATCGGCCACCGTTCGCCTCCGCTCATCGTCTTCGTAGCGCCGGCATCCTGCCGGCGGGACCCGCCGCCTGGAAGGCGGCGCTACTACGCTCCGACTTCCAATCGCGACAGCAGCTCGGCGTGAATTTCCTCCGCCGAGGGGACATTGCCGCCGACGCGCCCGTAAAACTCCACCGGCACGCGCCCGTTCAGCGCCAGCCTGACGTCCTCGACCATCTGCCCGGTGCTCATCTCGACCACCATGACCGAGCGGCAGCGCTCCGCCGTCTGCGCCAGCGCTTCCGAGGCATACGGCCACAGCGTGATCGGCCGGAACAGCCCGGCGCGCAGACCTTGCGCGCGCGCTTCATCCACCGCCGAGCGCAGCACCCGCGACACGATGCCGTAGCCCACGAACAACACCTCGGCATCGTCCGCCATATAAGTTTCGTAGCGCGGCTCCAGCTGCTGCGCCAGGCGGTACTTCGCCTCCAGCTTGCGGACATGCGCTTCCAGGTCGTCGGGCTCGAGGAAGATCGAGGTGATCAGGTTGTTGGAAGTCTCGGCGGTTCCCTTCACCGCCCAGGGTTTGTCGACGTCGATGACCTCGCGCTCTTCCAGTTCAATCGGCTCCATCATCTGGCCGACGAAGCCATCGGTGAGCACGATGGCGGGATTGCGATACTGGTCGGCGAGTTCGAAGGCCAGCATGGTGAGTTCGGCCATCTCCTGCACCGAGGCCGGCGCCAGCACGAAATTGTGGTAGTTGCCGTGGCCGCCGCCCTTCACCATGGCGAAGTAATCGCTCTGCTCGGGCGCGATGTTGCCCAACCCCGGACCGCCGCGCACCACGTCCACGATCACGCACGGCAGTTCCGCGCCGGCGAGATAGGAAATGCCCTCCTGCATCAGGCTGAGGCCCGGCCCGGAGGAAGCGGTCATGACGCGCACGCCGGTCGAGGCGGCGCCGTACACCATGTTGATGGCCGCGACTTCGCTCTCCGCCTGCACGAAGGTTCCGCCGACCTGCGGGATGTAGAGGGCGGCGTATTCGGCGATCTCGCTGGCGGGGGTAATGGGATAGCCATAAAAATAGCGGCACCCGGCCAGCACCGCTCCCTTGACCACGGCGACGTTGCCTTTACAGAGTTGCCGCATGCGGCGCCTCCTTGCCGACGATGGGCGCCTTCAGGCGCAGCACCGTGATCGCGCCCGGCTCGGGGCAGCAATAAAAACAGATGCCGCAGCCGGTGCAGCCTTCTCCGGCGTAGCGGGCGGGATGCACCCCGTAGGCGTTGAGGTCGGGACGGAGCTCCAGGCACTTGGGCGGGCAACTGTCGACGCACAGCCCGCAGCCCTTGCACTCCTCGATGTTGATCTTCACACTGCCGCGCGATACGGCCATGGTGCCTCCAAATCAGTCGCCGGTCGTCAGTCGCCCGTCGCCGGATGTCGTCTACATCTCTCTGGCCCCTAGCCCTAGCCCCTGGTTTCCGCCATCTCTTTCGCCAGCGCCGGCTTGGGACGCTGCAGCCACTTGGTCTTCTCGCAGTACTCGTACAGCGTGTCGCGGAACTTGGGATGCGCGATCTGGATCAGCGCCTCGGCCCGCTGGCGGATGGATTTGCCGTGCAGGTAGGCGATGCCGAACTCGGTGACCACGTAGCGCGTCAGGCCGCGCGAGGTCACCACGCCCGCGCCGGGATCGAGCAGCGGCACAATGCGCGAGTACTCGCCGCCGCGCGCCGTTGCCGGCAGCGCGATGATCGGCTTTCCGCCCTTGGAGCGCGACGACCCGCGCAGGAAATCCACCTGCCCGCCGATGCCGCTGTAGAAGTAAAGTCCGATGGAGTCGGCGCACACCTGACCCGTGATGTCGATCTGCAGCGCGGAATTGATGGCCACCATGTTGTCGTTGCGCGCGATCTGGATGGGGTCGTTGGTGAAGGCGTTGGGGCGAAACTCGAACTGCGGGTTGTCGTCGATGAAGTCGAAGAGCTTGCGCGTGCCCAGGCAGAAGCCCAGCACCACCTTGCGCGGCAGCAGGTTCTTGCGCCGGCCGTTGATCACGCCGGCCTCCATCAGGGGGATGACCTGGTCGGTGCACAGCTCGGTATGGATGCCCAAATCCCGGCGGTCGGCGATGTAGGGCAGCACCGCGTCGGGAATGCCGCCGATGCCCATTTGCAGGCAGGCTCCGTCCTCGATCAGCGTGGCCACGTGGCGGGCGATGGCGCGGTGGATGTCGGTGATCTCGATTTTCGGCAACTCGCATAACGCGCGCGAGCATTCCACGACGGCGTGAATCTGGCTGATGTGGATGAAGCTGTCGCCGTAGGTGCGCGGCATCTGGTCGTTGACCTGCGCCACCACGTACTTGGCCACGCGCGCGGCGGTGGCGGTGGTGTCCACGCCCACGCCGAAGCTGCAGAAGCCGTGCGCGTCGGGCGGAGAAACCTGGATGAGGGCCACGTCGATGGGCATGGCGCCGCTCTCGAACAGACCCTCGATTTCGCTGAGGAAGACGGGAGTATAGTCGGCGCGGCCGTCGTTCACCGCCTCGCGCACGTTGCCGCCGATGAACATCGCGTTGTGACGGAAATGGCCTTCCATCTCCGGCGCGATGTAGGGCGACTTGCCCATGGTCATCAGGTGGACGATTTCCACGTCGCGCACGTAGGGGGCGCGTTCGATGAGGGCTTCGACCAGCGCTTCGGGCTCGGCGCAGCCCGGGTGGATGTACACGCGCATGCCGCTCTCGACGCAGCGCAGCGCGTCGTGCGCCTCCCTCAGCTTGCGCTTGTATTCAACGTCCCACGCCATGCGGGATCCTCTCTTCTTTGTCGCGGTGCGGCGCTCCGGCCTCGGCATACCCGACGGCGGCGTAGTAGATGGCGTAGTCGAAGAAGCTCTCCAGCATCTGCAGCATCTCCAGTTCGCCGAAGACTTCCGCCGGCTTCTCCACTACGGCGTCGTGCTTGAGGTACTCGAGCAGGAACTCGCGGGTCAGCATGATGGCCCACAACAACTCGTGCAGGGGCACGCCCTGGCCCTGGCGGCGGCGGCCGATCTCGATGTAGCGGCGCGCGATGTCCTCTTCCTTCTTGCCCAGCAGCCATTCGCCCAGGTTGTGATAGATCTCGTAGACGCGCTGGCGAAATTCGTAGGGTGGGACCTTGTTGAAGGCGCGGCATTTGTCGCAGGCCTGAAGCTTGGCCAGGAGGCCCTCGGCCAGCCGCTCGGAGTGGTTTTCGATCAGTCGCACCAACCGGTACGCGAGCATCATGCGCCCCCCTTCGCGAGCCGTCGCCCGCAGTGATTTCCAGGCCGCTCCTTCAAGGTCGAGTTTCGGCCGGGACGTCAAAAAAGGCCGTGACCCTTGTCACAAGCGGGGGTGATGTAGACCCGGGAAATTTCAGATTGAAGATTTCTGATTGAAGATTGGCATGGCGTCGGAACTCGGGAATGGCCGAAGAAATGAAAATTGAATAATGAGTATTGGCCCGAGTACGGCGGAGGGTACCGCCATATTCATTATTCAATTTTCATTATTCAATTCTTGAGCGAAGAAGGCCCTCAACAGCAGGTCCACAATTCAATCTGAAATCTTCCATCCAAAACTCCGCCGGCCGTCGCCCCGGAGCGTCGATTCTGCGCAATCGGCTTCGGTCCTCGGCGACGGCCGGCGGACGTCTTCGGGCCGGTTAGCCCAGGAAGAACTCGCGCGCCATCTCCGCCCAGTTCTGCTCCGGCATGTGCGCGGTGAGGTCGCCCATGGCCACGCCGCCGTCCTGCGCCAGCGCGCCCAGCGCTTCCGGCATGCGCCGCTGCAGGCGGTTGCCGGCTTCTTCGGTCCACCAGCGCGCCAGCGCGCCGCCCAGCAGGTTGCGGAAGTTGGTCTTGGCGTCGGGCGACTGCACGGTCACCATCCAGCCTTCGCCGTAGGGATCGCGCCGCGCCAGTTCGGGATCCTGCAGCACCGCTTCGTTAATATCGGCCACGCTGCCTTCGATCGGCGAAACCATGTCCACCTTGGCGCCGTCGCGATGAATGCTCCAGATCTTCTGCCCCTGCCGCACCCACTGGCCGCGCTGCGGCAGGCTCACCCGCTCCACTTTGCCGATCAGCTTGGAAGCGAAGTCGTCGACCCCGATGCGCACCAGGGTCGGGCTCTCCGACAGCGCCCAGGTGTGGCCAGGGTGATAACGCAGGTTTTCGGGAACCTCGAAACCGCCCACCAGGCTGGGCTGTAGGCGGCCTTCCGCCTGCGGCCGGGCAGCGGGCTGTTGCGCCAACTGCACCGCGGGACGGCGGCTGAGGAAGTGATCCAGCAGCAGGAAAACCACGAACGTCGAAAGTACCAGGATGACTGTCATACGATTGCCTCCGGCGGGGCCGGTTCACTTCTCTGAGCCCTCGCGGTCACCTTTGCTTAAGGCAATTGCCATGCCAGCGCAGCTGCCGCCACCATGCTGGCGCGCAAGTGGCGTATTCAGAGTCGGTTGCAGGCGGAAGGCGAAGATTGCAGCGGGCCATCGATGAGTTTCTGATCAGCCGGATTGTTGAGGATCGCAACGTTGCGTTTGTGCGCCGGACCAGCAGGAGCGCCGTTTCGGTCGCAGAATCAACGGTTTGGTGGGCTGTTGCAACACTCATCAGCGGCTGATTGATTCTTCCTCAATTTCTGGACTTCGGCTCCGCGCCCTCTTATCACCGCCATAAAATTTTTGAATTTCCCTTCGCGCCGGTTCGCGGCTACAAGAGAGCATCCCTACCGGGACCGCGCGGGCGGCTCGGAACCCAAAAGGTCCATTCGAGATTCGCAATGCCGTGCGGCGATCACGGTCGCCGCACGACCACGGAGGCGTGTGTGGATACGACGACAGTCTTCTGGCTCTGGGCGTTGTGCATGGGCAGCCTGATCTTCCTCATGCAAGCCGGCTTTTTCCTGCTGGAAGGCGGACAGGCCCGCTCGCGCGACGTGGCCAATGTGATGATGAAGATGACCGGCCACCTCGGCCTGGGCACGGTGGTCTTTCTTCTCTTCGGCTTCGCCATCAAGCAGTACGCCTGGCCGCTGGCCGCGCTGCCCAATGGCTGGCACCTGCCATGGCAGTTCACCGGCGACGGCGGGCATTCCATCGCGTTCTTCGGCTCGCTGATGTTCGCGCTCGTCTCCTGCGCCATTCCCAGCGGCTGCTTCTGCGGCCGGATGAAGTTTTCCGCCTACCTGCTTTTCGCCGGACTGTATGTCGGCGTCGTCTATCCGGTGTTCGCGTACCTGCTGTGGAATGGTCCGCTGGCGCGATTGGGCGTGCAGGACTATGCCGGGTCGCTGGGCGTGCACGCGGTGGGGGGCGTGATCGGCCTGGTGGGCGCGCGCTTCCTGGGCAAGCGTCGCGTGACCTCCTCGGCGCACGATATCCCCATGATGGGATTGGGCGCGCTGCTACTGATGTTCTGCTGGTTCGGCTTCAATCTCGGCTCGGTGCCGTCGTACGGCAACATGGCCGCCGACCTGCCGCTGGTCGCCATCAACACCATCGTCGCCATCGCCGGCGGCATCCTGGGTTCGCTCGCCGCCACCTGGGTGGCCGGCAAGCCGGATCCGATCGTGGTTCCCAACGGCGGACTGGCGGGCGCGGTCGCCATCTGCAGCGGCGTGCACCTGGTCAACCCGCTATTCGCGATCTTCATCGGCGTGCTGGCCGGCGCCCAGATTCCCTGGATGACCAGGTTCGTCGCCAATAAACTGGAACTCGACGATCCCTGCGGCGTGGGCCCGGTGCACGCCACGCCGGGACTGCTGGGCGGCATCGCGGCCGGTCTGTGGGCGCCGATGATCCGCGAGGGCTTTCACGGTTACACCGTGCATATGCAGGCGCAATTGATCGGCACGGCAGCGGCGCTGGCCTACGGGCTGGTGGCCGGGGTGGTGATGTTCACCGTCATCAAGGCGACAGTCGGCCTGAGGGTTAGCGAGGACGAGGAACTGACGGGGCTCGATCTCGCTGAGCACGGAATGGCGGCGTATCCGGAACTGGCGACAGAGTCCGGGTCCACCCTACACGTGCTCTCCGGGGTGCGGGTCAACGACGTCATGACCCAGGTGCCGGCGGTGTCGCCGCAGGACTCGCTGGAGGCGGTGCAGGAGATCATGTTCTCCTGCGAGATCTTCGCCTTGCCGGTGCTGTGCGAAGACGGCGACCTGTGCGGCATCGTCAGCATGAGCGACATCACCAAGATCGCGCGTAGCGAGCGGGCGCACGTGCGGGTGGCGGCGGTGTACAGCCGCGAGGTGCAGTCGGCCTATCCCGATCAGACCATTCACGAAGTGGTGGAGCGGATGCGCGAGCGGCACCTGGCCAACTTCCCCGTGGTCTCGCGGCGCGAGGAAACCAAGCTGCTGGGCATGATCACCAAGAGCGACATCATTCTGGCCTACCGCCAGGTGGCGATCGAAGGCGCGGTGTAGCGTGCCGAAGACCCACAGAGACGACGACATGCAGAGCCTGAACGAGAACCCGTACGCTCTCCTCTGTTCTTTGCGGCTCTGCGTCGCTGCGGTTCTTCTTCCATGGACGGAAGTTGCCGGAAAGCTGCTGCTTCGAGCGGACCGCGGCGCAGATTCCAATCCAGCAGCAGAGCCGCGACGCCAACCACGGTTGCGCGCGAGGTCGCGCGCGGTCCAGAGTACGATGCCTACTGCTGCGCCTGGCCCTTCACGATGAAGGAAATCGGAATGGTCTTGCCTCCGGCCAGCGACAGGGTGGTCGAGAAGATGACGTAGTCGTTGTCCTGATCGCGCGTGATCTTAGGCCCGCCGCTCTGCGGGTCAATCAGGCAAAAGGGCTGCGGATGCTTGGTGCCGGTGGACTGCTTGCTCAGCGCCACCATGTCTTCGAATTTGTAGACGGCTCCTGCGTCGGTGTCGGCGGCGATGGGCGAGAGCAGCACGAAATCGCGGTTGGGCGAGACGCCAAGGTGGTCGCCGTCGGCGGGAATCAACTCGTAGCGCATGGTGTAGGTGCCCGGCTTTACCCGCTGGTTGCGAAAGTCGCGGGTCTCGGCGGGGAAGGTGGCCACGCCGATCAGTTCGCCGGGGGTGAGTTGGGGATAGAACAGGCCTTCGGCCGCGGGCTTGTCGGAGACGGGAACGTCCTTGCGCAGCCAGATCTGCACCAGGGGTTTGTCGGCGACGGTGACGGTGTAGCCCTTGTCCTCCAACGCCTGCTTCACGGTGGCGGAAGCGGCGGGATCGCTGAAGGCGGAGGCGGGGTCGACTTTATCGGCGGCAACGGCGACTGCCGCGAAGGCGAATAGAAGCACGATAACGGCAGGAATACGCATGAGAGCTCCGTGAGGACTGCGGTTCAGAATACTCCGGCGGCGCGGGGTTTCTCCAGCTTGGAGGAGGACTAAACGCAGAGGACGCAAAGAGACGCAAAGGTGGATTCCTTTGCGATCCTTTGCGTCCTCTGCGTTGAAAGCTCTTATTCGCCCGCGGTTTGGGCCGACGCGCCCACCCCGAAGCTGCCGACGAAGGCGCTGCGCTTCTCGTGGATGGACCAGGTCTCGCCCAGCGACGGGCCGGAATACTGGTTTG
>DASUBK010000414.1:0-9562 GCA_035763305.1 Terriglobales bacterium
ACGGCTATGCCAGAAGCTTCCGGCGGCGATTCCAACACGCGCGTCGCCGTGGCTCGGGCCATCGAGCGCTTCCTCTCGGAGCGAACGGCATCGCCGGCAACAACTCCAGCGCCTCCGGTCGCAGCACCAATGGGAGCAACACAAGCTGCCGCGCAATCGCCGCCTCCGGCCAAGCTGAAACCCCGCGCAACGGATTTCGTCAGCGTCGCCGAAGTCCGCGCCGCTCTGGCGCGCAAGGAAAAGATCGTAGTCGGCGGCAAGACCATCATTACTCCCGCCGCGCGCGACCTCGCCGCGGAGTATGATGTATTTGCGCACGAGGAATAGCCTCGCCCGCGCCGGCGCCCGCATGCAAGACGATCTCACAACCCTGAAAGACGACATGACCGCCTTCATCGAGGGCCATGGCATGCGCCGCTTTCACGGCTACGTGGGCGACGACGTGCAGAGCGTGATGTGGGACCTGGCCAAGAACCCCGAGGGCTGGAAGGACTTCGTCGAACTGGCGCGCGCCGCCGGCGCCACCTTCCTCACCATGAATGACGTGGCGCTGGAGCGTACTGACGTCGATTTCATCGTGGAGAAGCTGCGCAACTCCGATGGCATCAGCGAGGAGGAAGTCGAGGAGGCGCGCTGGCTGCGCTCCTACGTCGGCAAGACCGGCTTCGTGCAGCTCGGCTGGCCCTACCAGGGCACCATCTTCCTCTGCGAAGTCTCCACCGAGTGGTACGACCGCTACCAGCACCTGCTCGACATCGCCGAGGAGATTGGCGGCTTCGTCATCGACGAGAGCGATTCGGACGAGGAACGGTAGTTCTTAGTTGTTGGTTGTTAGTTGCCGGTGCGGCCCGGCTGCGAACAACTAACAACCAACAACTAACAACTATGATCTGGAAGCCCCGTTCGGCCGAACCTACGGCAGTCGCCCGCCTTGCCCGGGAAGCGAATCTCTCGCCTACGCTGGCGCGGCTGCTGGTGGCTCGCGGCATCGGCGACGCCGAATCGGCCCACCGCTTCCTCCATCCCTCGCTCGATCACCTGCACTCTCCTTACGCGCTGCTGGGCATGAAGGCCGCGGTGGAGCGCCTGCGCGCCGCCATCGAGCGCCAGGAGCGCGTGCTCATCTACGGCGATTACGACGTGGATGGAACTACTGCGGTCGTCATCCTCAAGACCGCCATCGAACTCTGCGGCGGCACCGCCGAGTTCCACGTGCCCCACCGCATCAAGGAAGGCTACGGCATCAAGTCGGACGTGATCGAACAGGCCGCGGCCGCCGGCATTCGCCTGGTCATCAGCGTGGATACCGGCATCCGCGCCTTCGCCGCCGCCGAAACCGCGCAGCGCCTGGGCCTCGACCTCATCGTCACCGACCATCACCTGCCGGAGAGCGGCGGCGTGCCGCGGGCGCTGGCGGTGCTCAATCCCAATCAGGCGGGCTGCGACTATCCCTGCAAATCGCTGTGCGGCGCGGGCGTGGCCTTCAAGATCGCGCAGGCGCTGGTAGAGAACCTCGGCCGCCCCAAGCTGGTGCCGTCGTTTCTGAAGATTGTCGCCATCGCCACCATCGCCGATGCGGTGCCGCTGGTGGGCGAGAATCGCGTCTTCGCCGCGCTGGGACTCGACGGCCTGCGGCGGCCGGTGAATCCAGGCCTCAAGGCGCTGTTCCAGGCGGCCTCGCTCAGCGGCGGGCGCGCCCTCAACGCCGGCGACGTCGCCTTCCGCATTGCCCCGCGCCTCAACGCCGCCGGACGCATGGACGTGGCCACCGACGTGGTGGACCTGTTCAGCACCCGCGATGCCGACGAGGCCGGGCGCATCGCCGCGCGCCTCAACCAGCTCAACACCGACCGCCAGCAGGAGGAGTGGCGCATCGTCGAGGCCATCGACGAACTGCTGAGCGGATCGCCTGAGCTGCGCGACGCCTACTGCCTGGTGCTCGACGGCGATGGCTGGCACCGCGGAGTCGTGGGCATCGCCGCCACGCGCGTGGTCGAGAAGTATTGCCGCCCGGCGTTGGTCATCGCCCGCGATGGCGATGAGGCGCATGGCTCCGGCCGCAGCATCCCCGCCTTCCACCTGCTGGAGGCGCTGGAATCCTGCGCTCCGCTCTTCACTCGCTTTGGCGGGCACGCGCACGCGGTGGGCTTCGCGCTGCCCTGCGACAAGATCGCCGACCTGCGCCGCTCGCTCGACAGCTTTGCCCGCGCGCGTCTCACCACCGCGGACTTCGATCCGATTCTGCGCCACGACGGTGCACTGGCGCTGTCCGATGTCACGCCCGAGTTGTTCGCCGCGCTGGAGCAGATGGAACCCTTCGGCATGGGCAATCCCGAGCCGGTCTTCGCCGCCAGCGGCGTCCGCCTGCTGCAACCGCCCCGGATCATGAAGGAAAAACACGTGCGCCTGCGCCTGGGACAGAATGGTGTGGCCCGGGTCTCCGCCCCGGGTACTCGGGTCATAGACCCGAGCCACACCGGCCGCACCTGGCAGCGCGGCCTGGATGCCATTGGATGGCGCATGGCGGAGATGGTGCAGGAGCAATCCATCCTCGCCGGCGACATCGTGGACGTCGCTTTCACCCTGGAACACAACGACCATCCCGACTTCGGCGGCCTGGAACTGCGCCTCAAGGATCTACGCAAGACAGCAGCGATTGCGACTACCAATGCTTCGTGACCTTGGTGTCCTTCGTGTGAACCGGCCCTGTTCGTTCACACGAAGGACACGAAGGTTCCACGAAGACCACGAAGGTCAACCTCTTCTCAAAACCGAATTTCCGCGATACAACATCCGCCCATGGCATCACCAACCCTGATCTCTTGTTCCGCCTGCGGATTTCAGAGCGACACCGGCGCCACCTTCTGCCAGGCCTGCGGCATGCGGCTCGCGCCCATCGCGATTGCGCTTCCGGCCGCCGCGCCGGTGCAAGCGGTACGCTATGGCGGCTTCTGGATTCGCTTTGTCGCCACGATTATCGACGCCATTCTGGTCGAGGTGGTCATCATTCCCTTCGCGCTCGTCCTGGGCGTGGCACTCGGCGTGGCCGGCCACACCGTCAACATGCCAGTCGTCGGCGTGCAACTGGTGGGGGCCATCGTGGGCATGGTCTTCGGCCTGCTTGGCTCCTGGCTCTACGAGGCGGCGATGGAGAGTTCTTCGCGCCAGGCCACGATCGGCAAGATGATCATGCAGCTGCGGGTCACCGACGAGCACGGGAACCGCATCTCCTTCGCCCGTGCCACCGGCCGCCACTTCGCCAAGTATGTCTCCGGCTTCATCCTGATGATCGGCTACATCATGGCCGGGTTCACCGCCCGCAAGCAGGCGCTGCACGACATGATCGCGGGAACCCTGGTAGCGCGCGGATAAGCGGCCGCTATAATCGGCGCATGCTGGATGGCCACCTCCTCGCGCTGTTTCTTGCCGCTGCGACCCTGCTGGCGGTGACTCCCGGCCCGGGAATCTTCTATGTCCTCACCCGCACCCTCGCCGGAGGCAAGCGGGAAGGCGTGCTTTCGGCGGTCGGCACTTTCGCCGGCGGATTAATCCACGTCGTAGCTGCCGGCCTCGGCTTGTCGGCAGTGTTGGCAGCATCGGCTACGGCCTTCGCGGTGGTGAAGTACGCCGGCGCCGTTTACCTGGTCTGGTTGGGATGGCGGATGATCCGGACGCGCAACGTGCCCATGGATGAGCCGCCTGAAGCACGCAGTACGAACCCCGCCTTCCGGCAGGGTGTGGCTACCGAAGTTCTGAACCCAAAGACCGCTCTATTCTTTCTCTCGTTCCTGCCGCAGTTCGTGAATCCCGCTCTCGGGCGTGTGGTGGTGCAATTTCTGCTGCTCGGAATGATTTCGGTTTCGTTGAACACCGCCGCCGACCTGCTGGTGGTTTCCTTCGCCGCTCCCCTGGGCGCGCGACTGCGCTCCAGCGCCCGCTTCCGCCGCAACCAGCGAGTCGCCTCCGGCGTCGCCATGATGGGCCTCGGCGCCTTCGTCGCCTTCGGGGACACCAGATAGGCGCCGGGCGAGAGTTTCAAGTTTCACGAAGATTCCGGCGCCGGCCATGATCTGCGTGAAACTAGAAACTAGAAACCGCTTATCTCGGCGAGTCCCGGTGGATCACCTTCACCTGGTAGCCCTTCTTCTTCAGGTGCCGGGCCACGTCTTCGGCGATCATCACCGAGCGGTGCTGGCCGCCGGTGCAGCCGAAGCCGATCGTCAGATAGCTCTTCCCCTCGTTGATGTAGTGCGGCAGCAGGTAGACCATCAACTCGGAAATGCGGTCGATAAACTCCTGTGTCTGGGGAAAGGAGCGGATGTACTTGGCGACCTTGGGATGGCGGCCGGTGAAAGGCCGGAATTCGGGCACGAAGTGCGGGTTAGGCAGGAAGCGCACGTCGAACACCAGGTCGGCCTCGTCGGGGATGCCGTGGCGGTAGCCGAAGCTGATGCACGACACCAGCATGCTCTTCTCGCTGGCCTTGCGGTGAAAGCGCTCGGTAATATGCGACCGCAGCTCGTGCACGTTGAACTTGGAAGTATCGATGGTGATGTCGGCCAGCGCTGCGATGGGGCGCAGGCGCTTGCGCTCGGCGGCGATCGACGACTTCACCGGCGCCGACTTGCCCAGCGGGTGCGGCCGGCGCGTCTCGCTGAAGCGCCGCACCAGCACCTCGTCGGTGGCCTCGAGATAGAGGATGGTGGTCGCGATGCGCTTGCGCAGGTCGCGCAGGATCGCCGGCAGCCGGTCCAGCGACTGCCCTTCGCGCACGTCCACCACCAGCGCGGCCTTTTCGATTTCCGGCGACTGCACCGTCAGGTCGGCGAAGCGCGGAATCAACTCCGACGGCAGGTTGTCCACGCAGTAGTAGCCGAGGTCCTCAAAGGCCTTCAGCACGCTGGCCTTGCCCGATCCGCTCATGCCGGTGATGACCACCAACTCCTTGGCGGAGCCGGGGGCGACACGGATCTTCTGCCGCTTCAGGTTGACGCGGCGCGGCGCGGGGCTGCGTTTCTTGTCTGGCTGCATGCCGGGAGTGGCCATCCGCTGCTAAGCGGATGGTAAATCAGAACCCGCAAAGCGGGAAGCGGGCCCCGCCGCACCCGCCCCACCACCTTAGCCGCGGGCAAATGGCCTCTGCCCACGGTTTCCCCTGGACGGGTCGCGACACGACAGTATTTTGCCGCGCATGACTTATGTCACAGACCTTTGTGACGTACGGGCTCAGTCTGGACATGTTCGAGGTCATCTATGAAAACGCGCAATTCATCCAGTTTTTCCCTAACGGCGGTTGTACTGATGCTGGCCTTCGCTGCAGCCATTCCGGCCTCCGCCCAGATGAGCGGAATGTCCCACACGAGCGCCGCCGCTGCGCCCGCGCCGATGGTGGACATCGTCCGCGATCCGGCCGAAGTCCCTCCTCCCGTCGGGAACCGCGCGCCCACGACCGTCCGCGTCACCCTCAACGCGGTCGAGGTGGTCGGCGAATTGGATCCTTCCACCCACACCGCCTATCGCTACTGGACCTTCGACGGCAAGCTGCCCGGCCCCATGATCCGCGTGCGCCAAGGCGACACGGTCGAGGTGACGCTGCACAACGACGCCAGGAGCCACATGGTGCACTCGGCGGATTTCCACGCCGCGCTCGGTCCCGGCGGCGGCGCCGCGTATTCCCAGGCCCTGCCCGGCCAGGAGAAGCATTTCAGTTTCGTGGCCACCACGCCCGGCCTGTTCGTCTATCACTGCGGAACGCCGATGATTGCCGACCACATTGCCAACGGCATGTATGGCCTGATCCTGGTCGAACCGCCGGGCGGCATGACCAGGGTGGATCGCGAGTTCTACGTGATGCAGGGCGAGATCTACACCGTCGCGGCCAAGGGCAAGAGCGGGTTGCAAGCCTTCAGCGAGGCCAAGCTGTCGCAGGAGGCGCCGGAATATTTCGTGTTCAACGGCGCCGTGGACGCGCTGACCACACGCCACCCGCTGCACGCCAATACCGGCGAGACGGTGCGAATCTTCTTCGGCGATGCCGGTCCCAATGCGACCTCCTCCATCCACGTGGTGGGCGAGATCTTCACCCATGAGTACGAGGACGGCTCACTCACCTCGCCTCCCCTCAACGGCGTGCAGACCGCCAGCGTGCCCGCGGGCGGCGCCGCGATTCTCGAACTCAAGACTATCCAGCCGGGGAACTTCAACTTCATGGATCACGCCATGGCGCGCATGGCGAAGGGACTGATGGGAACCATCCAGGTGAAGGGCGAGCAGGTCGCCGACCTGATGCGCGGCGATCCGGCGGATGTGCAGGCCCGCGGCGATCACGATCCCGCGTCGCCTCCGTTCGGCGGAGCGCCCGCGGCGCAACCCATGATGATGAGCATGCCCGTGCCGGCCAGCCAGATTGCACCCGTGGCACATTCTGTCGCCCGCGAGGTGGCCGATTCCGCTACCCAGGCGGCGGGCTGCCTGACGTTCGCCAACGGCGTTCCCACGCTGGCCGTTTTCCACTCGCACAAGAGCTACCGCCTCGATCCCAAGGCCGGCCTGCTGGTGGAATCGCCTCTGGCCTTCGGCGGCAACATCGACGCTCTGGTGCAGGTGAAGGGCCGCCGCGACGGCGATGCCTTCGTGGTGAGCGACGTCGAACAACTGGCTCCCGCCTGCGACAGCAAGCTGTCGCTAACGCAACTGAAAGCACAGGCCATTGCGCGCGCCGCCCGCGCTCGCGCTGCCGCAAATTCCGACTCGGCCGCCGCCACCGTGGGCATGGGTGACATGTCGTTCTCCCAGCCGGAAATCGTCATCAACGCCGGACAGTCGGTCACGTGGAAGAACAGCTCCGCCGTTACCCACAACGTAGTCACCGACGCGGCCAAGGCAACTAACCCGGCCGACGTCAAAATCCCCGGCGGCGCGCAGGCCTTCGACTCCGGTTACCTGCAGCCCGGCCAGTTGTTCTCCCACCGCTTCACCGTGCCCGGCGTCTACAAGTACGTCTGCACCCTGCACGAGTCCGGCGGGATGAAGGCGACGGTGATCGTAAAGCCGGCGTCGGGAGCGGAACAGCAGATGGCGAAACGTTAGACCGTAAGCTGTCGTACGGACAAAACACTTGGCAATCGGCCATGGAAAAGGGGCCCATCGCTGAGCCCCTTCCGAAACTGAAACTGACGCTGAAACTGCTTCTAGGGCGCCTCGATCAACTCCATCTTCCCATCCTTGGTCCGGTGCAGGACCATGACCTTGCCCTCGTGATTGCGGAAGACGAACACGTCGCGGTCGCGGAAGTGCGCTTCCTTGATCGCCTCCTCGACGGTCAGCGGGCGCATGGCCACGGCGTCGCGGGAATTCACCAGGTGCGCTTCCGTGGTCCGGGCCAGCGCGGGAAAGGTGTGCACCACCACCGGCACGGCGGTGGACGCCGAAGCCCCGACCGCCAGGCGCATGTCCTCCTTGACCGCCGGAGCGACCCAGCGCTCCTTGCGCGGCTGCCGCTTGATGGTTCTCCAGCGGGTGCGATGCTTCACCGCCTGGCGCTCGATCCGGTCCAGCGCCTCGCCGACAGCCAGGGGCATTTCCGTGGCCTCGGCGGCGCCCACCAGGGGATGGTTGCGCGCGGTGATGGTGATCTCCGCCAGGCAGCGATGCTTCTCGCAGGCGAGGATCACGTGCGTCTCGAAGTTCTGGCCCAGGATTTTGCTGAGTTTGCTGAGTCCGGTTTCGACCTGCTTGCGGATGGTGGGAGTGATCTCGTACTGACGTCCCGTGTATTCCACGTTCATCGAACGCCCCCTTGTTGCACCGGCGCCGGAATCCTCTCCGCTGCCGGTAAGTTCACCGCGAGCCGGCCCGCTTCGCCGTACGGTGGTGCGTTGCTGCCCGTGCGGGGCTGGCGCTGCCGGCCTTTTCCAGTTCCCAGTTCTCAGTTGCCGGTTCTCAGTTGCCGCTCAGTTGCGCTCCGGCTGGCAACTGAGAACCGGCAACCGGGAACTGCTCAATTTTTCACTCTGCGCTGGTGGGTGCTCGGGATATTCATATCTTCCCGATATTTCGCTACCGTGCGGCGAGTGACCTGGATCCCCTGCGACTGAAGGATGCGGGTGATCTGCTCGTCCGTTAACGGCCGGGAGGGATCTTCTTCCTCGATCAGCTTCTTGACGCGCCGCTTCAGGATCAGCAACGAAGTGTTGCCGCCTTCCGGCCCGTTGACGCTCTCGCTGAAGAAGTACCGCAGTTCAAATACGCCCTGGGGTGTGTGGGCGTACTTGTTGGCGACGGCGCGGCTCACCGTCGAGGGGTGCACGCCAATCTCTTCCGCCACTTCTTTGATCATCATCGGCTTCAGGTAATCGATGCCGTGGTCCAGGAACTCCCGCTGCCGGCCCACGATCGCATAGCAGACCTTCAGGATGGTCTGCTTCCGCTGCTCGATGTTCTTGATCAGCTGGATGGCGCTCTTATATCTCTCTTTGACGTAATTGCGAACGTCTTTTTCCGCGGCGTCGCGGTGCATCAGCTTCTTGTAGCTGCTGTTGAGGCGCAGCTGCGGCACGTCGTCGTCGTTGAGCACCACGATGTACTCGTCGCCGTGCTTGATCACCGCGACGTCGGGCTCGATCAGCCGCGGCTCGACTTTGTTGTAGCGCAGCCCGGGGCGGGGATCCAGGGTCTTGATCAGGTCCCAGGCGGCCTGCACCGCCTCCACCGAGCGCCCCATCGCCTTGGCGATTTCCTTGGTCTGCTTGGTCTGCAACTGCCGCAAGTGGCTGTCCACAATCACGGCGGCGTCGGCCAGCACCGGCTCGACCTCGCCGTTCTGCTCCTGCTCTTCCCGCTGCAGGTATTCCAGCTGCGAGAGCAGACACTCGCGCAGGTCGCGGGCGGCGACACCCACCGGGTCCAGTTGGCGCACCATGGCGATGGCCTCGCGCAACTCGTCCAGCGTGAAGACCGCATTCGCGTTGGGGACCGTCGCCGCCGGAGCAGCCTCCGCGGCGATTTCCGGCTGCGCGGGACTGGGCTCTTCCGCCACCGCCGTGGCCACGAATGTCGCCTCGGGCTCGACTGAGACTTCGCCCGCCAATGGATCCTCGAGTGCGCTCGCCTCCAGCGCGTCCGCGGCGGCGGCGCTGGAGGCGCCATCGCCGATCAGTTCGCGCACTTCTTCCAGCACCTCGGCCGACGCGCTGCCGTTGCCGTTCGACTTCTCCGGCTCGGGCGCTGCCTTCACCGGCTGCGGCACCCGGAACGACGGGTCGGCGGCCGCCATCAACTCTTCGTCCGAGGCCAGCAGGTAGCCTTCCTCGTTGAGATTGCCGACGATCAGCTCTGCCGCCGCGCGCACTCCCGGCTTCAGATTCAGCGAGCCCAGCTGCCAGACCAGGTGATCGGTGAGCGTGGTCGGCTCGGAGAGGAAGTTCTCGAACGACGGTTTCTCCACCATCTCGCCCTCGGGCGAGCGGTAGCCGGGATCGAGATAATCCTGGAAAAACGACCCGAAATCGATTTCTTCGAAGGGATCTTTCTTGTCGACGGGGGGCGCTTCGCCGTCGGCCGG
>DASUBK010000415.1:0-6629 GCA_035763305.1 Terriglobales bacterium
CTCCCTCAAGCTCCTTGCCATCGTTCTGCTGCTCGCCGCGACCGCATCCGCGCGGGTCACGCTGGAGCAGATCATGAGCTCCCCCTTCCCCACCGAGCTGACCGCGGCCAAAAGCGCGAACCGCATCGCCTGGGTGTTCGACGAGAAGGGCGTGCGCAACGTGTTCGTGGCCGATGCGCCCGGTTTCCAGGCGCGCAAAGTGACGAACTACACCCTGGACGACGGGCAGCCGATCGTGAGCGTGCGCCTCACGCCCGACGGCAATACCGTGGTGTACGTGCGGGGCAGCGAGTTGAACCGCGAGGGCGAAGTCGCCGATCCGCTTTCCACCGGGGTGCAGCCGCACCAGCAGGTGTGGTCGGTGGACCTGCGCAGCGGAGGACAGCCGCGGCTGTTAGGCACCATGGAATGCGACCGGGAAGGTTGCGAAGACGTCGAACTCTCCCCCGACGGCAAGACGGCCGTGTGGGCGGCGCGCAAGCAGTTGTGGATCGCTCCGGTGGACGGCTCGGCGGAGGCGAAATCGCTGACCTACCTGCGCGGTTCGAGCACGCAGCCGCAGTGGTCGCCGGATTCGACGCGCATCGCCTTCACCAGCATGCGCGGCGACCACAGCTACGTCGCCGTTTATGACGTGGCGAAGAAGGCGATCACGTGGATCTCGCCGGGCGTGGACCGCGACGCCTTCCCGCGCTGGTCGCCCGACGGCCGCCGCATCGCCTTCATCCGCACCAAGGGCCTGGAGCAGAAGCAGCCCATGATTCCGGATCGCGCCAACCCGTTTGCCATCTGGGTCGGCGACGCCGCCACCGGGCAGGCGCACGAGATCTGGCACAGCGGCATGACGCTGAACGATTCGCTGCCGCAGCAGAACGTGGTCACCGAAGCCTTCCGCTTTGCCGGCGACCACATCACCTTCGCCTCCGAGCAGGACGGCTGGGCGCATCTGTATTCGGTCCCGGCCACGGGCGGCAAGGAGATGCTGCTGACGCCGGGCTCCTTCGAGGTCGAGCAGATTGAGCTGGCGCGCGACGGCAAGCACCTGATCTACACCTCCAACCAGGACGACATCGACCGGCGCCACATCTGGAAGGTAGCGATCACGGGCGGCACGCCCGAGGCGGTCACCAAGGGAGCGACGATGGAGTGGTCGCCGACCGAGTTGAGCGACGGCAAGCTGGTGTGCCTGGGCTCCACCGGAACCTCACCGGCGATGCCGTACCAGGTCAGCGCCGGCGGGCGGGAGATGATCGCGCGCGATCACCTGGCCGGGTATCCCGCCGACCAGTTGGTCGAGCCCAAGCAGGTGATCTTCAAGTCGGAAGACGGCCTGGAGATTCACGGCCAGCTGTTCGTGCCGCGCAATCCCATCGCGCAGAAGACGCCGGCGATCGTGTTCATGCACGGCGGCTCGCGCCGGCAGATGATGCTCGGCTGGCATTACATGGACTACTACCATAATGCCTACGCGCAGAATCAGTACCTGGCGAGCTTGGGATATGTGGTGCTGAGCGTCAATTACCGCACCGGTATCATGTACGGGCGGGCGTTCCGCGAACCGGAGCACTACGGATGGCGCGGCGCCAGCGAGTACCAGGACATCGTGGCCGGCGCCCGGTACCTGCAGTCGCTGCCCAACGTGGACGCGGAGAAAATCGGGTTGTGGGGCGGCTCCTACGGCGGGTACCTGACCGCGATGGGACTGGCGCGCAATTCCGACATCTTCAAGGCGGGCGTGGACCTGCACGGGGTGCACGACTGGTCGGCGCGCATGGGACGCTTCGGGCAGCAGGGAGGCGCGGCGCCCGACATGCGCGAGGCCACGCAACTGGCGTTTTCGTCGTCGCCAAACTCCAGCATCAATAACTGGAAGTCGCCGGTGCTGCTGATCCAGGGCGACGACGACCGCAACGTGGACTTCACCCAGACGGTGGACCTGGTGCAGCGTCTGCGGTCGCAGGCAGTGCCCTACGAACTGCTGGTCTTCCCCGACGAGATCCACGGCTTCCTGCGCTGGGAGAGTTGGATGCGCGCTTACGCCGCGGGAGCGGACTTCTTCAACCGCGTGCTGGTGCAGAACCAGAAGATCGCGCTGGGAACGTTCTCGGCGCAGTCGAAAGAAGGCACAGCGGCGGCGAAGTGAGATAACGCCCTTCGCCGTTCGCTATTCGCAGCAGAGATGCTGGAGGCCGGTCGACTACGACCGGCCTTTTTCGTACGCATGGTGTTCGGGGACGCCGGTCTTGGACGACGCCGGTCGAGGTCGACCGGCCTCCATCGGTTCAGCGGTTGCCGTACACCGGGATCGCGGCGCCGTGGATGACCTTGGCGTCGTCGCTGCACAGGAAGAGGATCACGCGAGCGATGTCCTCCGCCTTGGGCCAGGCAGCGAAATCGGCGCCGGGCATGGCCGCGCGGTTCGCCGGAGTATCGATGATGCTGGGCAGGATGGAGTTCACGCGCACGCCCGTGCCCTGGAGATCGGCGGCGAGGGAATCCATCATGGCGACCGCCGCGGCCTTGGATGCGGCATAGGCGGCGGCGCCGGCGGCGTGATCGAAGGCGGCCTTGGCGGCGACGTTGACGATCGCGCCCTGGCCTTGTTTCAGCATGGCCGGAACCGCGGCGTGCGCCAGCGCGTAGCCGGAGCGGACATTCAACACCAGCATCTGCTCGAACGTCTTGCGCTCCAGTTCCCACAGCTTGATGCCGCCGGCGTAGCCGCCGATGGTGTTTACCAGGGCGTCGAGGCGGCCGTGGCCGGCCACGATCTTGTTTACGAGTTCCTGCGCGGCGGCCAGGTCGGTGACATCGGCGGAGTGCGCGGCCAGGCGCGACGCGTCCCCAGCCGCGGCCTGTTTTAGCTCGTCCAGTTCGGAGTCTTTGCGGTAGGTGACCACCACCTGCGCGCCGTCGCGCAGGAAGGCCAGGCTCACCGCGCGGCCGAGCCCGCCGGTCCCGCCGGCGACCAGTACGACCTTGCTTGTTGCCATAGGTAGAAGCTCTGAGCTCTGAGCCCTGAGCTAGCTTAGAAGCTCAAGGCTCAGAGCTCAAGGCTCAAAGCTTCACTCGCAGCGCAGGGCGGCCATGGCATCAATTTGCGCGGCGCGGCGAGCAGGGAGGTAGCTGGCCATCAGGGCGACCAGCGCCAGAACCGCGGGACCGGTCGCGAAGGCGACGAGATCGAAGGAGTTCACTCCGTAGATAAGGCCGGCCAGCAAGCGCCAGGCGGAGAGGGCCAGCAGCAGGCCGGCTGCGGTTCCGGCGGCCGAAATGATCAATGCGCGGCGCACCACGAGGCCGATGATATCGGCGGGACGCGCGCCCAGAGCGACGCGCACGCCGATCTCGCGGGTGCGGCTGCGCACCGCAAAGGCGAGCACGCTGTACAGACCGACGGCGCTCAGCAGAAGCGCAACCATCCCGCACCACAGGGTGACCGAGCGCGCCAGCCACACCCCGGCGTAAACCGATTTGATCTGGTCAACCAGCGGCATGTCCTCAGACACCGGAACGCGCGGGTCAATGGAAGCGATGGCATGGCGCAGCGTCCCCAGAGCTGCGGCGGAGTCTCCGCGCACTCGTACCGCCATGCGCACGTCGCCTTGCGCGCCGGGATTGCTTTGCCAGAAGGACGAATACAACTGCGGCGCGGGAGATTCGCCGATGTTGTGCAGGCCGCTATCGGCCACGACACCGACGACGCGGTAAGGCTCGCCATTGAGCACCAGCACCTGGCCTAGCGCGGAGGAGGACGGCCAGTAGCGGCGGGCGGCGGCGCGATTCACGACCACCACGCGAGGAGAGCCGGCGGTGTCCTGCTCGCTGATGGCGCGTCCTTGCAGCAGCGGGATACGAAGGGCGGAAAGGAAATCGGGATTGACCGGCAGCACGCGTACGCTGACGTCCGGTTGCGGGGCGTTACTGGGGCGAATCAGGGAGCCGGTCGGAGTTCGCCACACGAAGCCGATGCCGCCGACCGCATAACCGGCCGCCTCCACCTGGGGCAACGACGGCAGGCGCTGCGCCACCGCGCGGTAGAACGACTCCGCCTGCGCCGGCGTGTATTGCACCAGCCGGGGACGCAGGCGCAACACGACGACGTGGTCGGGATCGAAGTTCACGCCGCGGAGAATCGAATGCGCGCTGCGCACCATGAGGCCGGCGGCGACCAGCAGGGCCAGGCACAGGCTGACCTGGGTGGCGGCGAGAATGTCGCGCAGCCGCCCCCCGCGTTGCGAGCCGATGGAGCCGCCGCCCGCCTTCAGGCCTTCGATCACGTCGTCGCGAACCGCGCGCAGCGCGGGAAGGATCCCCAGCATCAGGCCGGTGGCCAGCGCGGCCGCCAGCGAGAACACCGCCATGCGCCAGTCGGGGCGAACATCGTAAAACGCAGCGCCTCCCTCGCCCTGCAGCGTGTAGAGGGAAACGAAGCCATTGCGAATCCATAAGCCGAGCAGGACGCCGCCCATGGCGCCCAGGCCGGCGAGCAGCAGATTTTCGGTGAGGAGTTGGCCGACGATGCGGGCCGGCCGCGCGCCGAGCGCGAGGCGGACTGCGACCTCGCGGCGTCGCGTGACCCCGCGGGCGAGCAGCATGCCGGCGACATTGGCGCAGGCAATCAGCAGCAGCATGATGGCGATGCCCATCAGCAGGCGAAGCTGCGGCGCGAGGTACACCTTTTGCTGCGGGTCGACACCGGTGGCGGGCAGGGCGACGATGCGCCTACCGTCGCGGCTCGCCGGCCAGTTTTCGGCTGCGGCAATGGAATTCGCCTCCGCCTCCGCCGCGGCCGCGCTGCTGCCCGGCTTGAGGCGTCCCACCAGGTCCAGCATGGTGCAGTTGGCGTCGCCATAGGCGTCGCACCAGCGGTAGCCAACGCGCAGCATCGCGGTCGGTATCCAAAGTTCGCTGGCGGCGATCCCCGGCTCGTCGCCGAAGAAATTGTCGGGAGCGATGCCGATGACGCGGAAGGCGACGCCGTTGATGCGGATCTCCCGCCCCAGCGTCGAAGGCTCAGCGGCGAAACGGCGCCGCCACAGCCGGGCGCTGATGACGACCACCGGGTCGCGGTCGGGAACCTGGTCCTCCTCGGGACGGAAGAAGCGGCCGGCCAGCGGCTTCACCCCCACCAGGGAAAAGTAGTTCGCCGTCACCACCGCGCCGTTCTCCTCGCGCGAGTCGTTTTCGGCGACCACGTTCAAGGGCGCGCTCGGATACTCCGCCGCCAGCATCTCGAAGGAAGAGGCGCGGTCTTGCAGTTCGCGAAACTCCCGGTAGGAGAACTCGCCTCCGATTTCCCCGCGCTGCTGGAGGAAGAGACGGACCACGCGGCCGGCGTCAGGCGCGTCCAGGGGCTTCCAGAAGAGAGCGTTGGCGAAGCTGAAAACGGCGGGAGTGGCGGCCATACCGACCGCGAGCAGGCCGATCGCGACCGCCGTGAAGCCGGGCGCCTTGGCCAGCATGCGCAGCGCGTAGCGAAGATCGCGAAGCAGGGTCATCCCGTCACCCCTCGCAGGAGAAGACGGTGCGTTCGGCCAAACGTTCCCGACCATCCGATTTGTAATTGAAAATTTGTAGTTTGAAAACTTTGTAATTTCTCCCAGTGCCGGCCGAGGTCGGCCGGCCTCCAACATCTCAGGCTATTGCCTCGTGACAGATTACGAATTGTCACTGCTTAGCGGCTCTGCAGTTGACGCAGCAGTTGGATGGCGGGCGGGAATCCGGGCGCGATTTGCAGCGCCAGTTGCGCCTGCTGCGCGGCGTCGGGATAACGGCCTAGCGCCGCCAGGGCAGCGGCGAAGTTGGTGCGGTACTCGGCGTCGTTGGGCGCGATCCGCACCGCGGCGCCAAACTGCTCCGCTGCCTGCGGGTAGAGGCGCTCCTCGCCGTAGACGGCGCCGAGATTGTTATGCAACGAGGCGCTGAAGTCGTCAGCCAAGGAATGAACCTCCAGCGCGCGACGGAAGAGTTGGGCGGCGCGCTCGAGGTTATGCCTCTGCTGCCATTCCAGCAGAGCCAGCGCGTTGAGCGCGTTCTCGCTGGCCGCAGGACCATTCACGGCACGTTCCAGCAGGGGCGCCGCTTCTTGCCAGCGGCCCGCGCGCAGCAGCAGCGCTCCTTCCGCGGCGTCGAGCTCCGAATCCGCGGGATCCGCCTGGCGGGCCTGGGCCAGAAATTGCAGCGCCTCCACGAAGCGGCCGCGATCGCCATACATCGAAGCCAGACTTTCGCAGGCTTGAACCAAAGTGGGGATGGCGGGCGGCCGATCGTTCTCGGCCAGGCGGATGGCTTGGCGATACTCCTGCTCGGCAAGGAACGAATCTTCTTCGGTCGCGGCCACCATGAAATGCACAAACGGGCTTTGCGGCGATAGCGGCAGCGCGGCACGGAAGAGCGTGGCGTCGCTCTGCCAGTCGGGATTGCGGCGCCAGGTCGCTACTGCTCCGGCGGCAACAGCGACGGTTAGCAGCATTGCCGAAGTCACCGTTTGCCACCGTGGCAAAAGACCTAACCGCGGTTTCAGGCGGATCGTCGCAGATGTCTTCGAGAGAATCCGCATCGATCCGCGGAAATCCGCGGTTTGGTTTTCCTTTTCGATGCGGCGGATGGCGGCGGCAACCACAAGC